>JAKADI010000279.1 GCA_021820675.1 Bacillota bacterium
GACAAAGGTCTGCAATTTAACGAGACTATGAAACAGGGATACGAAGACTGGGAGTTTTACTTGAGATTAGGACTTTATGGCTTGGCAGGAGTGCGCCTCCCTGGCCAAACCTTTTGGTATCGAAGATGGGGTTATTCGATGGTGAGTTATGCAGACACCCAGAAACACAGTCTACTCAAAAAGATACAAAGTGAACTAGCAGCCTTGTACGTCCCCCAAACGCTGTTGGATGTTAAGCGCATATGGTCACCTGGCATTTCCATTCTCTCAGCCCAAGCAGTGGACATCGAACAACAAAGTTTTCAGGATGCCGAGCTCTTACTCTATCACGACGGGGCTCTGAACGAGGTCTTAAGTGCTGCTAAGGGGAAATATGTGCTGATATGCCGGCCAGATATCCTTGCCCTATTTCAATCCGATATCGCCGTTTTGGAAAAATGGGCAACTTTAGGCGAACTGCGTGGGGACATCGATGCATTGGCCATCATGATGTTGGACGAGACCGTTGCAGCGTACTTTGTTCGAGGCGCTTATTTAACGCAGGAAATTCTTCCCTGTGGGGTCGAGCATTGGGTAGCGCTAGCTGCTATTGTAGATGCTCGGCACCCTCGGTTCTGGGACTTTGAGCATCAACGTTTATTGCCAGCAGGACAAACCCCGTTGACGCGCATGCGCTCTGAAAAGAGGCTGTCTAGGGCCCTGAAGAACTGGGGCAAACGTGTGATTGCCCCTCGTGTGGGCTTTGACAATGCCTATCAGGTGTTCTATCACACCTATCAGGCTGGACAAGCCTTAAAGCGCTCCCTTCGCTCGCGTCGCGTAACAACTCGAACCGCGCCTAATTCTGCTGTGAAGGTTGATAACAACCCAGACGCGGCAGGGAATCTCATCGACCAAGGATTTCGGCACTATACCAAGGTTATTTTCGAGGGGGAACACGATGTCTGAGTATACGCATTGGTTCCCAGAATCTAAGTGGACCCAAACACTCGATGATATGCGGGTAAAATCCCATCGGTATCGTCATCTGTCTTATCAGAAAGACTTGCAACCGATCCACTTCGACAAGCGCTTAACTGTCTGGTCACTTCGGGTCGCCGTTCTAGGGATTAATGAGCGTCTTCATGACATCGCAGACGTTAATCCTGACTTGATCGACTGGTATGAATTTTCTCTATCCCATCTCAAAACCCTTACTGAATTTTATGGTACGTCTCGGGTATTTGATTTAGCCTTTAAAAAGCCGACAGCACGACTGTATGATGTGGTTTTTTTGGGTGAAGGTTTGATGGCATCTTATCCAGGCCTAACGAGCATGGCGATAAAAGCTCTGAAATCATATGGGCTTTTATATAGCCCCATTTCATTGTCTGATCCCAATCTAGAACTTGTGAGTCAACAAGAAGCCTCCTTCGTGTATTGTCGATCTCGAAACAAAATTTTAATCGCAGCGCCTGCTCTGGTGCCAGGCGGTGCCGACCGAGCTCTTATCGATTTAATTCATTCGTTGTCCCGAAGTACTTTTGACGTAACACTGGCGACGACGGAGCCCTCAGAAAACCAATGGGTTGACCGCATTGTACCCGATGTTATCGAATTCTGGGATTTGGGCTCCATGGCCGAAGATGGCAGCGTGAGGCTCAACCTATTGCAAGAACTCATAAGGCGTAAGTCTCCTGATCTACTCTACATCATGCATTCGCAAACCGGTTTTGACAGTTTGCCCTGGGTCAAGCGCGAGACACAGGCAACCACGGTCGCTCAATTTCATTTGGAGGAGCCAGGCGGAGGTTGGATGAGATATGCATTGGGACATTACAGCAATCTCATCGATTACAATATTGTCATCACCGAAAGCCTTAAACATCATTTGATCAAAAACTATTATATCGAACCGCATCGGATTGGGGTCATTTATCTAGGCGTCGAACAGCCTGCCGAGGTACAAAAGGTGGTCCATACTGACCAACGATTGCATGTACTCTTTCCTGCTCGACTAGATCAACAAAAAGCACCACTACGTCTAATAGACATTGGCCTACTGTTGAAAGAGAAAAATATAGCAGTATCCATTCACGTAGTAGGCGCAGGGCCCTTGGCCGGGAAACTTCAATCGGGCATTCACCAATACGGGCTCGACGATTTTGTCACTTTAGAGGGAATCTCCCCGCCTGAGCAGATGGCCCAGTGGTATGATTCCAGCGATGTCGTGTTGCTAACAAGCGACTATGAGGGCCTTCCCCTGGCCATATTAGAGGGGATGGGACATGGCCGTCCCGTCGTGGCTCCCAACATTGGCGCCATCAACGAGATTGTGGATCCCACTGTGGGATTCTTAGTCGAAGATCCTGGTGACATTGGAAGCTATGTCGGTGCACTGAGCACGTTAGCAGTCAATCCGAGTTTGCGCACCCAATTGGGATTCGCGGCCTATCATCGTGTGAAAAAACAATTTGACGTTCAGCGTACCGCAGCTCGTTACAAAGAGACTTTTGAGACATTGCTGGGCATCCCACACCGTCGTCAGGCAACAACGGAATTCCTGGCCATGAAGACCCAGCGAACACAGAAAGGAGCGCGTTGATGGGTCAACAACAGATCACCTGGTCGGAAATTTACGAGAAATGTCGGTCGCTCATGACTTCTGAAACCCTTCATGCCGCGCGGGTGTTAGTGGTTGGTATGGAACCTTTACCGCTCAGGTGGCCCATTGCGTTTGATACTTCACCATCTAAAACGACGGTAAGTTACGATATAGTTATCGCACAAAGCGAAGTGTTAAATTCCCACGGTGACCCGTTAGCTCATCTGACTAAACTGTTGACACCGAATGGCGTATGCCTGGTGTGGAATAAAGGGAATCAAAACTTTGCCGAATTATCCCAAAGTTTTCGCAACGTTTTTCCATTCGTGGTTGAGCCCATCGGGCGCGATTCATTTTGGGTTCTATCAGGTACCCCAATCGACCCAGGAGAAAGCATACGATTGCGACGCGACAACATTAGGTTGGCCAATGCCTGCGATACCTTCGAAAATGAAATCCAACGGCTAACTCGTGAAATTGCTTCTTCAACCCAAAAACTTGAGTCGCTTATTGACCAAACCGATCGCCTGTCCGCAGAACTTGCCCACGCGAAAGAAAAACTCACGATTATCGAGAAATCCCGATCGTGGCGGTTGACTCAGGCATATTGGCGATTTATGGACAATAGTGCCTTTGGCCGAGTAGCACATGGGATTCGGCAACGAGTGCGCAACGCTGGGGGCAGACGATCGTGAGAATATGGATTCTTACCAGTGAATTCCCCCCGTATTTTGGTGGCGGCATCGCTACTTATGGTGGTTTGATGACAAAGATCTTGGCACATCACGGACATCAGATTACCGTATTCTTGCATGATCCCTCTGAAGTCGGAATTCGTATTGAACACAATTCAGATGGCGTGAGAATTGTGCGATTTCATCAGGAGTTAACCGATGCTTATAAGCCCCTGGCGAGTTTTGCACGCAAAAGCTATCTTTATGCCGATGTGGTAATACAATTTATTCGTAACGAATCACAACCTGATGTGATTGAGAGCCAGGAATATCACGCTCTCCCCTATTTATTGCTTCAACGCAAGCGAACCGGGGATGCTCTGTTGCAAACGGTGCCCATAGTTGTTACGACCCATAGTCCAAAGTTTTTATTGGATCCGTTGGAAGAACGGCCATCATTTCTCTTGCCCGATTGGTGGATTGGCGAAATGGAACGTTTCTGCTTGCGAGCAGCCGATGTAGTAATCTCGCCTAGCGAGTACTTGCGAGATGCCTTACAAAAAGCACTGCCCGGCGTTGACGTCACCATTGTGCCCAATCCTTACCTCGTGCCATCGGAAACACCTATGGGACAAGGACTGGTTTACATTGGCAGACTTCAAATGCTTAAAGGGGTTTTAGTACTGTTTGCGGCGCTAAAGCGCTTATGGGATCAAGGTTGGAACCAACCCATCGATTGCTACGGGGGCGACGCAGTCTTCAGGGCTACTAACCAATCAATGCAATCTTACCTGGAAGAACGGTATCGACCATATCTCGATCAAGGATTAATTCGGTTTCATGGATTGGTTCCTCCTGACAGTATCGTGCGAGTATTAGAAACCACTCGGGTCGTGGTAGTACCGTCCCTATTTGAAAACTTCCCCTATACGGTGGTAGAGGCTATGGGCCATGGTCGCATTGTAGTAGCATCCCATACCGGTGGGCAAA
>JAKADI010000280.1 GCA_021820675.1 Bacillota bacterium
CAAAAGTTGCATCATCCGGCATGACAAGAGGAGAGCGAACAACGCGGCGCACTAACTCCAACTTTGACAACAGCCACTTTAAGGGCAGCGGATTAGAGACCAAAAATAAAGCTTTAAACAGTGGCCATAAATCATCATGAATCTTCTGCGCAGCCACAATGTTCCCATTTATAAAAGATTCTGTCATCGCGGTGATTTCCTCGCCAACGACGTGCGATGCAACCGATACCACCCCGTGTGCCCCAAGAGCTAATTGTGGTAAATATAAGGCATCATCACCGGAATATATGGGAACCGTTGGCGCCAGAGCTCGGCGCAAGCGCATGATTTGGTCCATTGATCCCGATGCCTCTTTTACTGCAAAGGGCTGAGAAACTTGTTGGCTAATTTCCTGAATCGTAGTGGCATCAACCATACTGGCCGTTCTTCCGGGAACGTTGTAGAGCATAAGAGGGCAATGAACCTGGTGCGCAACTTCCACGTAATGCCGAATAAGGCCTTCAGGAGTGGGTTTATTGTAATAAGGGGAGACCACTAATAATCCATCAGCTCCCCACATTTCAGCCTCAACCGACAATTCTATGGTCGTTCGGGTATCATTGGTTCCCGTTCCAACCCATATCGGAATGTCGTGATGGATAGCGCCGACAACAGCCTCAAATAAAAGTTTGCGTTCTAGTGGTGCCAAACTAAAGGCTTCGCCGGTTGAGCCGGCCAAAACTAAACCGCCGGACCCATGATCCCGAAGGTATCGGGCTAGTCCGGCGGCTGCATGGGTATCAATGTACCCTTGTTCCGTAAAGGGGGTCACCATTGCGGTAAACAGTCGTGGCCACATCATGTCTTGGACACCTCCTCATTAAGGTGAAACTGTTTGTGTAAGGCGGCGACAGCTTTCTCCATGTTATGACGATGCAACAGCAAGGTAATCGTGGAATGGGAATCAGCTGATTGCAATATGTCAATGTCCGATTGCGCCATCGCAGCCATAACCCGTCCCACAACACCCGGAAGTCCTTGAATCGCCGATCCGACAATAGAGACTTTGGCTCGGTCAGCATACGCTTCGAACCCGAACCCTATTTCCTTAAGCGTCGTTTCCGCGATCTCCGTTTTCTCCGGGGGAATACAAAAATACACTTGGTCAGGAAAAAGGTTGATTAAATCGACCGATACGCCGTTCTCCCCCAAGGACATGAACAACTGGTACGCCCAGTCCTTATGCATATTGGGAGGTGGCGTGACTCGAAACTGCATCAAGTGATCCAATTGAGTTATCCCAGTAACAGCGTGGGCTGGATCCCGGTGGCCCCATGGATCGAGGGTGCCATGGCCCGGTGCGATCAAAGTTCCCATCGATTCGGAAAATGTAGAACGCACCCGGATTGGCACCGCAAACTGACGACCAATTTCCACGGCCCGCGGATGTATCACACGCGCTCCAAGATTGGCCAGTTGAAAGATCTCCTCATAGTCCAACGCCGATATTGTTCGAGCATCTGGAACAATACGGGGATCGGCCGTTTTAATCCCGTCAACATCGGTGAAGATGTCCACAATCGCCGCCTGGAGTGCCGCCCCTAAGGCCACTGCTGTCGTATCAGAGCCCCCGCGTCCGAGTGTGGTGATCTGCCCATCGGCCGTATGGCCTTGAAATCCCGCCACAATCGGGATAATTCCCTCGTCCGCCAAAGCCTGTAATACCTGGGGTTGAACCTCCAGAATTCTCGCGTCGCCAAAGTTATCATCCGTAATAATGCCAGCTCCGCCGCCGGGTAAAACCCTAACCGTAAGGCCAAGTTTTCGCAGATGCACGGCCAGAACGACAGCACTAATAATTTCGCCACAGGACAACAATAAATCCCTTTCTGCAGCTGGTGTGTTGTTGTCCCCCGCAATTAAATCCAGCAATGTGTCGGTTGCATAAGCATCCCCGCGGCGGCCCATAGCCGACACCACCACCACGACTTGATCCCCAGCCCGAGCGGCTTTATATACCCAACGAGCCACTACGTCCCGACGGCTGGCGTCCCGAACCGATGTCCCACCAAATTTCTGTATCACTATCGCCACAACCTGTCCTCCCCTAGGCCCATCGCGACAAGAGAGATTCCACGATTTGTACAGCGTTTGTTGCCGCACCTTTTCGCAGGTTGTCTGCAACCACAAACATGTGTAATCCATTGTCAACAAACAAATCACGCCGCAACCGACCCACTAGCACTAGATCCTGATCAGCTGCGTCCAATGGAATGGGCACAATTCCGTCAGCCGGATTATCCACTACGCGCACCCCGGGGGATCGAGCCAGAAGCTCATGGACAAGCGACACTTCGAAAGCCTTCTCAGTCTCGACATAAACCGATTCGGCATGGGACACATAAACAGGAACCCGTACTGCCGTAGCACTGACCGGCAACGACATCCCAAAGATCTTTTGCGTTTCGCGCGTTAATTTCCACTCTTCGCCAGTATAATCGTCCGCGCCAAACTTGTCGCAATAGGGCAACACGTTAAACGCGATGGGTGTGGGATAAGTACTTGGAGTGATGGTCTGGTCTTCTAGAGTGCGTCGCGTTTCGTCGGTCAAGGTCTCCATAGCCTCCCGCCCTGTTCCCGATACGGCTTGGTAGGTCGATACAATGATTCTCTTTAAGCCGTATTGCCGGCGAATAGGTTCTAACGCCACGACCATTTGAATCGTCGAGCAGTTTGGTGAGGCAATGAGGCGGGCATCGCCAATGGCATCGCCATTGACTTCCGGCACAACAAGAGGAACCGAAGGATCCATTCGAAAATAGCTCGACTTATCAATGACCGTAACCCCATGGTCCGCGGCGATGGGGGCATACGTCCGACTCGCCTCGGCACTTGCTGCAAAAAAAGCTACATCGACACTAGACCAGTCCATGGATTCGACTCCGCAAACCGGAACCGCTTCTCCCCGAAAAGAGACCGAACGCCCATGGCCTTCCGTTGCAAGGGCGGTAAGACTTCGGACAGGAAAATTCCTCTCGGCGAGAATCTCCAATATCTTCTGCCCTACCAGACCTGTTGCTCCCAAAACTGCAACCCGCACTGCATTCACCGGCTCCCTCACTCCTTTATTGTTATCGATCCCATGGCACCAATATCGGCTGCACCTGTTCGTGTTGCAAGGCAGCCTGGATAGATGGGATGATTAATTCTAGATGTGCGTCTAACGAGCGCGGTTTGCGTAACGGATCGTCTTGCCCAAATGGCACAAAATAAATGTTCCGTGCACTTAAGAGTCGGCCCAAGTTCATGGCATTCATTCCCAAGAGATCATTTGATGTGATGGCCAACAAGACAGGACTGCCATTGCGTAGTTGGGCTTTCACCGCCATGGTTACGGGCGAATCGTTAATGGCATTCGCGATCTTCGCTAAGGTGTTGCCCGTGCATGGCATGACCAAAACCACATCAAACCAATGTTTTGGCCCGCTAGGTTCCACGTCCGGTACGGAGGTGAGAATGGGTTGGTCCGTGACCTTCTCAATTTGGTCGTTCCAGTACTCTGGTGTTCCAAAGCGGGTTGTAACATGCAATATTGAGGGCGACACAATGGCTGTAACCGTCGCTCCGTGCTCGACCAATAGTCTCATTGTAGCGATAGCACGATGAAGATTGCAATGGGAAGCGGCCATTGCCACACCAATTTTTATGCCAGATAACGCTCTTTCCTCCATACGGCTTACCCCCTTTTTGACTGAGTCACCCAACCTGCCTTGTTTTGTAACACGGTGGCCAATGTTTCCCATATGATTTCAGCCGCTCGACGCGGGGCAATATGTCCAGGAACACCCAAATAAGATTCATAGCGCGATAGTACGGATCGATTGTGGGCAATTTCAGGGTGCAAGCCACCAGGAAGGGAGGCCAGGTCGATAATCCAGGCTGGTTCTGTAGCTTCTGCCCACTCGCTCGTAAACACGGGAGCGGGAATGGTGTTAAACGTCCCATCGACTGGTGGGCACCATTTCGGATCCAAGGGATGAACGGGAAATCCCATCGCAGAAGCCATTGCCCGTTTTTCGACGGAACGGTCAAAAATTTCGGGTACCGCACCGTAAGCCTGCAAACGCAATGCCAGAATTGAGCCGACTCGGCCGAAGCCCAAAATTGCGATGGGCCGGTGATACAAGGTGAATCCCGAGCGCCCAATGGCGGCTTTAATAGCTCCTTCCGCGGTGGGAACAGCGTTTAACCACATAAATGTGGTC
>JAKADI010000281.1 GCA_021820675.1 Bacillota bacterium
TGTGGCAGGTGAGGATGCGGGAGGCGTTCATGGGGCGAACCGCTTAGGTGGAAATGGGGTTGCCGAATCTACCATTTATGGTCGCCGTGTGGGAGATGCTATAGGACGCGAGGCAAAATCATTTCCGGTAACGAATCTATCCAATGCTGATTGGGAATCACGTTCTCTACACTATTCGAGATTTTGGAATACCGATAGAAAGGAGAATCCGGCCCGATTATTAGAGGAGTTGAGATATCTGATGTGGGAACAATGTGGTCTAGTGCGCCGCGCTAGCGATTTGCTGCAATGCCGGCAAAAGTTGTCTTCTTTAGCAGAGCGAGTCGAACAAGTCAGCGCGCAGGGGAGCCTGCACTATAACTTGCGATGGGCTGATGCTCTTAATCTAGAAAGCTTGGTACTCGTGTCACAGATGGTTACAGAATGTGCACTTATGCGCACTGAAAGTCGAGGAAGTCACTACCGAGAAGATCTTCCTGATGAAGATACCAGGCATTGGATGAAGAACATTTATCTTCAGCAGGGAGAAGCAGGCAATATGATTATATATGCCAAGGATGTAGCATTTACACGCGAAATTCCAGCCGGAATCGAGGAGGTCAAGGGATGACCAACAACACGTGGTCCACTGACAGATATGACACAGTCGCAGACGCCATCGCCAAATTATATGTAAAGGCTCTTAAGGACATGCCGCCCGATGTACGGGACGCTTTAACGAAAGCTGAACAACGAGAAACCGTAAAGATGGGGCGCACAGTTTTAAGTACCATTCAACAAAATATTGCAGTGGCAGATCAGCAGAATTTATTGATATGCCAGGACACTGGTACGCCAGTATATTTTATAGAAGTTGGCGAGCGTAGTGGTGTAAACCCTGTTCAACTTGAACGTGCTATTCGTCACGGCACAGTTCAAGCAACGGTAACGCATCCGTTGCGTTCGAGTGTGGTTTCCCCAATTACGCGAATCAACAATCAAAACAACACGGGATATCGCGTCCCGGTGATTCATTGGGAATTTGTTCCGGACCGAGATGACGTACAAGTGGTAATTGTGCCCAAGGGGTCAGGTTCCGAAAACATGACTTATTTTCGCATGTTATTACCAGCCGACGGAGTCCAAGGAATCAAGCGGTTTGTGTTAGATAGTGTGGTGGGTTCCGGGGGAAACCCGTGTCCTCCCGTCATTGTCGGTGTAGGGATTGGCGGCAGTTCGGATCTTTGTATGTTATTAGCTAAAAAAGCAATTATTCGCCCTTGCGGACAACCCAATCCAAGTCCTGAGGTCGCCGGATTGGAAAACGAATTGTTGGAGGCAATTAACGCTAGCGGATTGGGCCCTATGGGGCTTGGCGGACTGACTACAGCTTTAGCGGTGCATGTTGAATATGCTGCGACGCACATTTCACAAAACCCCGTCGCCGTGAATATTCAATGCTGGGCTGCGCGCCGCGGTCGTCTTACGGTAAAGAATGACGGCGACATCACTATAGGTTTTTAACCATTTCAAAGAAGCGAGGAGATTAATAATATGACGGAACATTGTGTGACAACGCCTTTGACAGACGATGTAATTATGACATTTCGCGCTGGCGATACTGTAACCATTACTGGTCATATTTTTGGACTGCGAGACGCCACGCTAATTCGTATGTTTGATCAGAAAGCACCCATTCCTGCGGATCTATCAGGCTCTGTATGTCTTCATACGGCGCCTGGAATAAAAATGGTAGGAAATCATTACGTCAAAGTGTCTATTGGCACAACTACCAGCACCCGTATGAACCGCTTTACGATGGGTTTAATGGAACAAGGAGTTAAGGCTATTGCCGGCAAAGGAGGGCTATTGGAAGATTCGACACAAATATTGGCAGAGCGACATGCCGTTTATTTAGGCTTGGTAGGGGGGACAGCGGCATCGGAAACAATGCAAATTGAATCTATTGAGGAGGTATGGTGGCCGGATCTTCTACCAGAATGTTTGTGGAAGTTTCGGGTTCGTAACTTCGGGCCACTTATTGTCGGCATTGATGCTTATGGGACAAATTTATATTTGCAAAATAAGAGTCGTGCAGTAGAGAGAGCAAGAACTTTTTGTTTCTAGTAAACTCAGAATAATCGCTCTCGATCGCATAAACGAACGGTTTTCCATCCACATTATTCTCGCGACTAGAAAATTTTGTTTTTTGATAGGAGATTTCTGCGGCCGCAACATAAAGAGGGGGGGATAATGATGTACAAAGAAAATACATCTGATGGCGTGGCGACATCAATTTTAGCCGGTTTAGGCTGGTTGTTTGATAGCTTCGTAATTAATATTTATGCTCTAGCATTGCCCTTTATTGCCTTGACGTTCCATGCGAAACCATTGGCTCTCGGATTTATTGCCTCACTATTTCTTTTAGGATACACTATTGGCACGATAGGCTTTGGCATTATTACAGATTATCTCGGGCGTAAACGCACATTAAGTTTGTCCATCGCAGGATACGCTGTTATCACAGCATTAACGGCATTATCGTGGTCTATTGCTACACTAGGAATTATGCGATTTCTCACAGGAATAGGCGGAGGCGGAGAGTTGCCTGTTGGCGCTACGTTTACTTCCGAAATGTGGCCAGCAAAGCGCCGCGGCTGGGGTATTGCCCTTATGTATGTTGGATATCCAATTGGCTATCTTTTAGCGATAGGACTTGCAGCACTAGTGATCCGCCCTATAGGCTGGCGTGGCATTTTCGCAGTTGCTTTGATTCCCGGAGCGCTTATTTGGGGAGTACGCAAAGTACTTAAAGAATCCCCTCGTTTTGAAGCCATTCAACAAAGAATCATCATGGAAGGCAATAAGCGCAAAAATATTGGATTAAGGCAAGTAGTAAAAACCAAGAAAAATCGGCGCCACCTTTTAATTGGAGTTTTGATATTTATCCCTCTTGCCTACTGTTATTATGCTTTATCGGTTTTCTTACCAACTTATATGAAGACGGTATTACATCTATCATATGGTACTGTCTTGATAGATTTAACATGGTTAACTCTGGCTTACATTGTGTTAGTCGTTCTGATAGGCTGGCTCAGCGACATCGTTGGCCGTCGGCCACTTGCTATTATCTGCGCATTAACGGCTGGAATAGGCGGTATTCTTATGTTTAGTACCCAATCCCCTTCTACATTTATGGCCATCGGTCTCATTGCGTATCCAGCATGGGTAGGGCTCACATGGACTCTAGGAATAACCTTTATTAGTGAGATATTCTCAACCGATGTTCGCGGATCAGGTTTTGGTTTATCAGTAGGGTTTGGGCGGATTACATCAATATTCGCTCCGATCATTGCGGGCGCATTAGCAACTACAATTGGTTTAGCTGGCTCTTTCAAGCTTTCGGCCATTGTCTGGATACTTTATGTTATTGGCTTTGCGATGGGAAGAGAAACAAAAGGGCTAACTCTTGAAGAAATTGAACGTAGAGAAAATGGAGATTCTATTCATAAGGAACTAGAGGAAGCGTGATTATGACCCATCTTTGGCACACAAAGGGTTCCGGGAAGGTCCTAATAATTAGTGACTAACAACCAGACTTTCGTGGCGGTGGTGACGACGACGGCTTGAAACACTGCAACTCCGCCACGTTGTATCACACTACAATATAGGCGCGACTGATTTTGCCCGCGAACGGTGCCCCACCTTATCTATCAGGAATTACTGGTCGATAGACCCCAAACTAATCCCGGATGTCTGCATCCACCACGCAGTGATATCCGGGATTCAAGTGGTCAAAATGCGGTGGACAGCCGCATAGACCCTCTGCCCCGTCTGGAAGTTAGAGCTTGACGCTACTAAATGGTGGATTTCCAAATAAGTTGTAGCATCACTGGCCTCATGGCTTCCCCTGCCACACGACTCCGGATAACAGGGCGGCAAGATGCCGTGTGGATGAAGAGATTTGACTCTGGTATGGAGCCGCCCATTCTTGGCCCGCATCATGACTGAGTCCTTATTGATGAGTCCTCATCCTCAGACTGACGTCTGCCCTGAAAAATGGGAAAACGAGAGCAAGGCACACCCCCTTAAGACCCCCCAGATCCCGTGAAAGCGGGCGGTCAGCTGCCTCTTCCGATGCGGCTTAGGCCGTGTCGGTCCCCGGTTCCGGGGGCTGCTGCACGGTCGCCGAGGCGCTCCAACCGGCGGATGGCCCGGTGCAGAATCTGGCTCCGATCGCGGGCATCATGGTAGACCGGT
>JAKADI010000282.1 GCA_021820675.1 Bacillota bacterium
GCAGGTGGCCTCGTCTCTTTGGAATGGATGGTGCTATCCGAGATTCGTACCGTATTGCCCACGCCAAGCTCAGAGGGCAGCACCTGGTCGGTGTTTTCTGAATCATCGGGTTCCATTAACACTTCATAAACTTCTCGCCATCCCGTGTTTAGAACCGTTGTGCCTGTCGTTTTAAAACGTTCGTCAGCGGCCATAGTCCAAATCGTTGTGCGTTCGTCTTGACCTGAGGGCAGCAGGGCCGCCAGAAACCGCCGCGCGATCAGTTCAACGACGGATTGGTCGCGGCGGGACAGGGTGCGAGGCAAATGTCCTGTTGGGATAATGGCATAGTGGCCTGCTTTATTGACTGCGGCGTCGTTAACCAGACGCGACAATGGTTGAGAAAGCCGGGACTGTGCTTGCGCCAACAAGCTCGGGGTCCCGATGGGTAAGGTTTGAAGACGGCGAGGCAAAGTTTTGGCGACTTCTTGGGTAATAACCCGAGCCTCCGTGCGAGGATAGCTGATAAGATGCTGATCATAGAGACTTTGGGCGGCATCTAAGGTTTGTTGCGCCGTTAGTCCCAGCCGCCTGTTAGCCTCTTTTTGTAGATCATTCAAATTGAAAAACAAGGGCGGTTTAACGGTTAGGGTTTTCTTTTCTATTCGGTCAATATGTCCTAAGATCCCAGGTAAAACTTTTTCCGCTAATGCTTGCGCCTGGGCTAAAGTGGGAATTCGGGACGGATACTCACTATCTGGACCTTGCCAAATTCCTGTATATTCTCCCGCATCGGCCCGAAACTGTACCTCCAGCTGCCAGTAAGGGGTGGGCTGAAAGGCAGCAATGGCCTGATCACGGTCGGCAATGATTCGCAGCGTCGGGGTCTGTACCCGCCCCACCGAAAGCGGCTGACCCTTACGAGAATGGCGAAGGGAAAATGCGCGGGTAGAATTTAATCCCACAAGCCAATCTGCTTAGGCTCGTGCTTGGGCGGCTTTAGCCAACGAATCATAAGCGGCTAAGGGTCTTAGAGACTCAACTGCCTGGCGAATGGCATGCGGCGTATTTTCCGAAAGCCAGAGGCGATATACGGGTTTTTGAACCCCTGCCAACTGGTAAATATAGCGAAAGATTAGTTCCCCTTCCCTATCAGCGTCGGTGGCGCATACGATCTGTTGGGCCTTTTGGATGAAGTTCAAAAGATGGCGCAAGTGGTCCTGAGTTTTGGCAATGGGCTGCAATTGAAAGGGACTCGGGATCATAGGCAGGGTCGCCCAAGACCATGTCTTCCAAGAGGGATTATACTGCGCTGGATCGGCTAGCGTGACCAAATGCCCATAGGCCCAGGTAATGGTGTCAGATCCCACCGTTACGTAACCGTGGTGCCTTTGGGTTTGCCCCAAAGCCTGCGCAATATCCAAGGCTACCGATGGTTTTTCAGCAACAATCACACGCACAAAGCCGTCCCCCTCAGCAGATACTCGTACAATTATCCAAACGTCTATGAACACGGATTTTCGTGGCATCTAATGAGCCTTCTGATTGTATCAGGCATCATGCGGTCATACAATACGCATAGGCAGTAAAATCAGGGGGTTTCTCCGGGGAATTAAGGTATGCTCTTGTTGCGAGGTCTGTGTTAAGGCTATCGGACGGGCTCCGGTCGGCATTGACAGCTCACCCTGATGGCGAAGGCTGGCGACGTTGCTTCCATGGGAGGGGTCGTGGACAGCTGCCGTATCAGGAGAGTTTATCCATGTCCTACTGATTCAAGATGTGTGAAAAATCCGCTCAAAGCGATGTTTAGGAAGATCCCACAGGCCATGCTGGACATCGAGATATATAGGTACCTGAGGTTATGGAAAAATGAATTGAGACAAATAGCCCCCACCCTTGGCCACTTTACTGCGTAGAACGCTCGACACCCCGTAGGGAGCTTCATCAGGACATCGGCGCTTTGTGGCGTCAGATTATCGAATGTAGATCGGATGCTAAAGAGTCAAAAGTTGTAAAGCTATATCATTCGCCACCCGACCACTGTTCCAGACGTAACAAACTTAATGCTTGCAATGCTAGCCATGTTTGGGCAACACATTCTGTATTCTGGAAATCGTGGTGGAGCAAATTTTCTGCTTGATGAATACGGTAAATTACCGTGTTTTTATGCACATAAAGAGTGCGTGCGGTCTTGTCCACTGATTGATGGTGAAAGAGATATTCTCGTACCGTCATGAGGATATCTTGGTGGGCAGGATCTAAAATTGGTTTGAGGATATCCTGAACCAACTGCACGAGAGAAGCACGCGGCAAATTTACCAGAAATCCAGCAGCATGACGGTCAAATAGGCGGTTGAGAAGACCTTGATGATTTTCGCGGGCGGCATAGTCCATGATTTTTTGCACACGCGCGAGTTCGGATGGAAGTTGTTCGGATTGCTCACACGATGTCCAGTAGCTGGCAATCGGAAACTGCGGATAAGATTTCTCCCATTCTGTCGTGAGATGCGTCCAAAATTTAACGGGATCAGTTATTTGGTTCCGGGGAAGAATGGCCAACAACCCATTAGGTATCCATCCGACGAACGGAAAACTGTTTTGATAGCGCCAAAGCCGGCCTAAAAAGAATCTGCGCAACTGATGCATATGTTGGAAAGGGACGCCTTGGGTCATAGCAACAGCGAAAATGACCCAAGGCGGCTCAGTTAATCCACATAGTCCCAAAAGTAGCGAGTTATCCTCGGTTAATCCCGATTGCAAGACCCTTTGGATTTTTTCACTACGGCGTTCGGCTTCGGTCTCCGCCCATCGTTGAAGCATGTTTAGGGCCATGGCCAACTCGGCCGTAAACACACGAACATCACCATCCTCGGGGCTTATACAGCGCGATGAGAACAGGGTCGCCACAGGCGTTCCGTAGAAGATGAGCGGCAACGAATAGTGAATCGTTGGCGTCGTCGTGTCGGATTCGTAAAAGACCGTTCCATGGGAGTCGATCAATCGTAACCAATGGGTGTGAAACACGGGAGCCCATTCCTCCACCACGTGTCGTAAGGTGGATAGAGCAGTTATACCCTCTTGTTGGGCATCCATAACAACATCCATCATTCTTTTCAAAGTGGTTTCGTGTTGCTTTCGGGAAATCATGCCGTTTCTCCTTTGTGCTAACACGTCTTATGCGCACCAATCACTTATCGCGTAGCATCAGCCTACACGATTTGGGTGACATCACTTCGAATTGGCCAAAACCTCATCATCATTCCCATTAACGTCATAGTACCATACTACCATAGTCATTTGCTTTATTCTGGATCATAGAAATTATCTGTGAATTTTATCTACTGTACTGTTGTCTCTTCTACACAACATCATTTCCTTCAGATTTCTTTGATAATATAGCGGAATATCGGAGTGACTCACATCTTTACCACTTGACTTTTATCCGCTTTAACCTTTCGAGACTGGGCAATAAGGGGATAAACCCAGGCAGCCATTGAGGCGCCGAGCACTTGCGCGAGTATGTAGACCACCACAATGTGCCACAGATTGGGCCCGCCTAAAATCCAGTCCGCGAAAATTGGGCCAATCGTGCGAGCTGGGTTAATGGCTGCTCCAGATACGTTGCCCAACAAAACAATCAGTCCCGCAATGTTGAGCCCGATAATTAATCCAGCCCACTGGGACGGGGCATGTTTGTTGACTGCCAATCCTAAAACTCCCATAACCAGTCCAAATGTGCCAAGGACTTCAGCTGCGCCGGCTTGCCACAACGGTACACCGGGAAAAGGACCGGGCGCTCCTAGGCCTCCGATAAGCCATGCCTGGCGACCGTAGACCAAGGCAACAGCAAACGCACCGACTGTGGCTCCTGCAAATTGGGCGAACCAATAACCCACCGCCTCTATTGGCGAAATGAGACGTTGAATGAGTAATGATAAGGTCACAGCGGGATTAATGTGGGCGCCGCTCACATGGCCAAACACATAAATCATGGTCATTATCGCAAAGGCAAAGGCCAGTCCTATGGTTAGCCAATCAGCGCTTCCGCCTAAAGCCCCGATCCCGATGTCACTTTTGGTATAACGCGGAGCTCCGTGGTTTAATACAAGGGTCATGGCCGCTGTTCCTGCCCCGACAAACACTAAAAAAAACGTTCCGATTCCTTCGGCCCACATCTTTTGACTTAAACTGTAGGACTCGTCCATATTCATACTCCCCTGGTTATTTTTAGAT
>JAKADI010000283.1 GCA_021820675.1 Bacillota bacterium
AGATTATATCGGCCGACTGAACCGGCTGATCGCAACGCCTCAATTGTCTCAATCGGTCACCATCGCCGTCGTGTCGCCCAAAGGCGGTGTCGGCAAGACAACGATCACGGCACTCTTAGGTATGCTGCTGGCCGTTGAGCGCCGGGATCGCATCGTCGCCATCGATACCAACCCGGACTTTGGGTCTTTGGGGCGGACGCTGACCCCTAATCACAACGTATTCGTGGACGATTTGTTTCATATTTTGAGCAATCAGGCGTTGACGGTGACGGGCCTCGATACCCATCTGGGCCGCGCTACCCATGGTTTGATGGTAATTCCCGCACCCACCGACCCCGATCGCATGGCCCGTTTGAACGAAGCAGCCTACCGGGAGGTCATACGGCATCTCAAGGATTTGGTGGGAGTGCTTGTGCTGGACTGCGGAACCGGACTCCAAGATCCTGCGTCGCGTGCTGCGCTGAGTATGGCAGACCAAATTGTGTTGGTATCTGACGCCGATCCTGCCGCCGCCAGTCTGGTTGCGGAATCTTGTCGAATTTTAAGCCAAACCGGGGTGCCGATTTGGCTCGTCGTCAATAAGAGGTCCGCCAAAGGCAGCTTATTGAATCTTGAGGCCTTGGCGGGCCTGGTCACCAACATCCAAGGCCTTTCGGTCGTGCCGTTTTCCCCGCAAGCCGCCACGCAATTGTCCGCAGGACAGTTCACGTGGCACGATGCTCCCTTAGAGTGGCAGGAATCATTGCGTGAGTTGGGTGTATTGCTTACCAGTGCCTGGGCGGATCTGGGCCTCACCCGTAAGCCCAATAGGTCCGAAAAGGAGGAGTAACCTGTTATGAGGCTTTTCGTGGACCCGGCCGCACTCCGTTTAGAGGCCACGAGATTAGCCGCCGGCGCCACCGAACACCGTTCAAGCGGTATCATGTTGGCGAATCAGCAAACGGCACTCGTCGGTGCCGCCGTTCCCTGGATCGGCCTCGGCGCCCTCGCGTTCAGCCGCGATGCCTCCCGGTTGTCAGCCGATTTGGCACAGACTGCGGCCTTGTTGGATGACACCGCATCCCTTTTGTCGTCCTACGCAACGACAATGGAAGGCTACATCAACAAGTTGGCTCCGGCGGCACAGACTCTCGGATTACCTTTCGCACAGGGCACCGGCTACGATTTCGGATTGTTGTCGAGTGCTGTGGATGTGTTGATCATTACCTTGCGACACCAGCTGCCGGCCTCAGTGCACGGGCCTCAGCAAGCCCTTATTCAGGCTCGTCTCGACCAGGCGCTTCAAGTTCACCAACTGGTTTCGGAAGCCGCATCCTACGATCAGGCCGCGAGCGTCGCGTTGGCAACGGCAGCCCCTTCACGACACCCCCGCCACACCAATTCACAAGGATCCCGGATTGTCTCCGCCGTCGACTCGGGCCTCAACGTATTGGCAATGGTAGGAGGAGTTTTGCCCCGAATGGCCGCTACCATGCTGGGATACCGCATCCTGAGAAAGGTCACCCAGTCCGGTGCCGTCTATTACATTGCCCAGGGCGGCGAATTGTCGGCCGATGCTCCGCTCTATCAGCGCTTTTTAGGAGGATTCGCGCGTATTGGCGGCGGCATGCCCATCGAGCCGGCCGACAACGTATTTCGGCTCGCCTCCAACGGCGATGTGGCCGCCACATTTTCCGCAACCGGCGCCATGAGGCAAAGCATGGTGACCACATTTGACGCGGCCAATCCGGCGTTTTGGGAGGCTTCGCTGCGCGGAGGAGGCCTCGTCGGCATGGTTGCCGGGGTCTTGCCGAACCTATACAATTACAGTCCGTGGGGAGCAAAGAGTGCACAAGGATATGCCAGTTCGGGATTTCTTGCGCATACCACGGTTGACGCCATCACTATGGGAGGAGTCGGAGCCCTGTCGTCTGCCGCGGGCGCCATCGCCGGCGAGAGTGCCTTGGCAATCGGACTGAGCATTCCCGGAGTGGACGTCATAGCGGGAGCCGTGGCCGGCTACGTGCTGGTTAACAGTGTACTGAACTCTTCCTGGGGCCAGGCCATGACCCACGACGTGACCCATGGTTTGCAAATAGCCTATCACGACATCGGTCAGGGGGCCATATCATTCTTTCACGGGGCTGAAAATTCCGTGACAAGCGTGGGCAAAACGTTTCAATCGATTGGAAACACGCTGGGAGGATGGGCCTCTTCGCTCTTGTAAATCGATTGGTAAGCGGAGGAAAAAATGGATGACAACCGCTCGCAATAACCCAACAGGCTGGAATTCCAACGCCTTGAAAAAAATGGCCTGGTTGGTCATCCTTCCCGGACTTGCGGCGGCCGGCACGCCGCACTGGTCAAGCGCGTGGGCGGCCATTGCCGCGTCTATTCAATTGGCGATAGTGGCGACAGCTTCGGCTGCCGCCCGCAGTTCCTTCGGCGCAACACGAGACACCGGCATCTGGATCGTCTACCTTACGATGGACGCCTTCGGATTTCTCGCGCAAATTCCCTTATGGCGGGTAGCCGGGGCCACCTGGTGGCAGGCAGCAAGTGTGCTCGCATGCATCACGGGCGCCAGTCTCATGCGCCGGCGGGCTTATCGGTTCTTTGAGCGCCGGCGCCGGCAACGGACCAACCAGAACTCTCGGACATGGGTCTATCTAATCCCGATCGGATTGGTTATTTTGGGGAACCGCCTATTGGCCGCAATGGGGTTGAGGGCGGCCGGACAATGGGTGTTTGTCGTATTTTTGGCGATCGCCGGATTGTACCTCGCCTTGGCCTTTCATCTCTCGGGAGCTGAGAGAGTCTTAAGCGAGCGGCAAAAACGCGGAGTGAAGTGATTCTTTGGATTCTGCCGATACCGCCAAATAGTCTTTCTGAAGACTGGCTCACTGACACGTTGACAAGATGCCGGAGGCGTGCCCCGCGCATAAAAGAATGGGAGAAAAGCGTGGACGCTACGGCACCCTTGATAAGAACAATATGTGTGATTCAATACGGTCGAAAAATCTGTATGGGCTGGAATCGGGTGCTAGGACGCAATTTTCAATCGCACACAAGTCTATGGGGTATGGCAACGATTCTTTCCTGGACCGCCATAATCCAAATATTGCCTTTTGTGGCTCGTGGTGGTGTGGATTGTGTCCAGGAGAACTCTGTGACCCGACGGCGCACGTGTCCATAAATGCCGGATTGGACTCTCATCGGACGTGGTCAGGTGCTGTGACCTGACATCCGAATAGCGTATACCCTAACCGAACGGTATCAGGCCCCTGCCCTCGCTGTTCGGTTAGGATGGTTTTGCGTATTTGGGGTTTAACCGGGTCGCCTGATTCAAGTCTTTGCCGGTTCCGATAAACTGTAGCGGGGCAACATTCAGTTCAGGATCAATCCCTATTTCCTGGCCCAGAGCTCGAAAAGCTTGGCGTTCATCTGTAAATGGCCGAACAACTTTCGGTAAGTCATCCGGGTTGGGCAGAAGAATGGGGTCGGCGATTTCACCTCGTCCCGTGATGGAATGGGCGTCTCCCATATAAATGCCAGCCCCTGCGACTTTGACAGGGGCGATCAACACCGCTCCCTCTCGGGCGTCCCGGCAGTCAAGGTGGGCATCTGTCTGGATATTGTCCAATTCTTCTTGGGTTAAGTGCCACTCGTGTCTGGATCCTATTAGAAAAGAACCAAAGTCCCCGGCATTATGGGAATCCGGCATCATGCGGGATGGAATGGTACCGATATTGCCAATACACGGACGGGCTCGTACGGGAAGTCCTGTTAACTCGGACGCTGCATAAACTAAAACCGGATACTGGGGGCTGGCTTCGGGAACGGCGGACCATTCCCAAGCATTTCGGGTAAACATTTCTGCGTGTTCCCGGTTCACGGCAATTGAGACGTTTTGGAATTTGTCGAATGCTACGGTATATCCCTGAGGAGAATGAAATGGGCTGGCTTCAGCCCCACATGCTTTGCCGCGAATACTGTCTGGGCCAATTCCCTCTAAAATGGTTTCAGGCCAGGGTATGCCGCAGTTTGGACCCCCCATCAATCAATATACCAAACAGGCTGGCTGTTTGGTGGCCGATTCTTACCTCTGCAATCCTCCATTTCTGAGCATTTATTAAGACGGACCTCACAGTTCCGGTCTATAGGGTGTTTTTCGCGAAAAGACCGTGCCTCCAATCCCGGCAGCGGAAGCGCCGGACATCATCCC
>JAKADI010000284.1 GCA_021820675.1 Bacillota bacterium
CGTGGATTCATCGGCGGCGACCGCCGACGCGGTGCCCTCCAGGATCCCGGCTTCGATGCTCTCCACATCGTAGCGTTTATAGGGCACGAGACAATCCGGGAGTTCATGATGAATCCGATCACACGCCGGACAGCTGAGACGCCGGATCACCAACACCATCCGCACGCCCGTCGTCAACCGGCGCGTCCGCTTACGACTGCCGACCGGCTGTAAGGGACCCGCGCAAATCGGGCACGGGACCGATTCCGCACTCCGAACAAAAAACCCCGCGTGGCGGGTCTTCCTCCAACGTATAATGCGCTATAATAACCATGGTAGAATTTACGAGGCGTGGGGATACCGACAGTATCCACGAACCCAGGCCTTGCTCCTTTTCCTGGGTAAAATCACTCAGCACGGCCATTGTAATCGTCTATTTTAAGACAGGCAATACGAGTAGCTTTGCGGCATTTAAATTAAGCACAAACACTATTGCAGTTCACAAATCCCTATCACTACCTGATCATCACCCCTTACATGCATGGCGTGATTCATCATACACGCAGACATGATGTTACTTCGAATATCAATCCCATGTCCACCATGATTTAGACGGGTCCCTTCTCATCATATCCGTTGGACATCCATAAGCGAGTTATCTCGAGCAAGAGACTGACTCCAAAGCCCGTCGGCCCTTGACGCATAATGGGCGTGGCACTTTCAAGCAACGCCATACCCGCCATATCAATATGAGCCCATTTAACGTTTTTGGCAAAATGACCGACAAACAGTGCTGCCGTAATCGTTCCTGCGGCGCGTCCTCCACTATTTTTGATATCCGCAACGCGGGTTCGAATGAGGTCCACATACTCGGCGTCATGAGGCAGTTCCCACACGGGCTCTCCCGCATTATCTCCAGCCGTCGCAATCATCCGAGTCCACGCAGAATCGTTCCCTATTAAGCTCGCACGCACGCCGCCTAAGGCCACGATGTTGGCTCCGGTGAGGGTTGCAATATCAACGATCGCCGATGCGCCTTGTTGTACAGCATAGGCCACGCCATCTCCCAATAGTAGCCGACCTTCCGCATCCGTAGTTATAATCTCCGCACGTGTCCCGTCGAGCATGGTAATGATATCCCCCGGACGGTATGCACCACCTCCCGGCAAATTTTCGGCTAATCCCGATATTGCAAGTACATTAACTGACCACTTCTGTTGGGCAATCAGTCGGAGCGTGGCCATCACCGCAGCTGATCCTGCCATATCGGCTTTCATTTTTCCCATTGATTCGACAGGCTTCAACGAAATCCCGCCGCTGTCGAACGTAACCCCCTTTCCTACCAACGCCAGAAACGGTGCACCCGGATTGCCTTCGTATTTGCCGACAACGAGTACGGGTGGGCGATGACTACCTTGCCCCACGGACAATATACCCCCTGCCCCCATGGCGTAAAGTTCAGGAGCCTCTATCACATGCCAATGGATGGTATCTTTCGCGTCCTTCTGATAGACATCTCTTAGCGTCTGAGGTGGTTTCTCATTGGAAGGAGTATCCACCAAATACCGTAACCAGTTTTGCGCTAGCGCTAGGGCCATCACATCGTCCACAAGTACCGGATCAATTTCTGGCGCTGATTGGATTGTCAGGGAGACTCTGTCCTTTTTCGTATAGTGATACGCCCCCGCCACCACACCCGTTAATGCTGCCCGAACCTTGTCGGCAGCCATCGTTCCTAATGAAATTCCGAGATGCAGAACATTCCGATCAATCAAAAATGCGGTAGCTTCCGCCCATTGACGGTTAATCATCCGCAAGGTTCCTTCTGATGGACAGAGGATCCATGGAAGTCCATCGGATCCTGTCACCGGAAAATACTTAGAACTCGGATGCGTCAAAACCGATGGATGTTGGTCCAGCCATCCACTACTAGAGGAGATCCAACCATCAACCTCACCCTCAGATTGGTTTCGTTGCCATGTAACTTCCATTATTTCTAATCCCCTTTCGATTTGACTCCGTCTCGCATGACCCAAGTGACATGACGAAATGCTCTAACGGTCACTAAAGGATCCGTTTGAACGCCTATGAGATCCGCACGAGCACCAACCCGAATGGACCCGATTTTCCCCTCCAAGCCCAGAGCCCGGGCACCCTTGTGCCATACGGCATTAAGTATGGCTATTGTGGGAATGCCCGCGTGTTCAAGAGTTTCCATGGCATAGACGAGACTATCTTCGAAGCGCATAACCGAAACCCCTACGTCCGTCCCCACCGCGATGGTCACGCCCATTGCGTGAAGATGGCGCCACTGTCCTTCAATATCGCGCATCCGTTGCACATCATTATTTGTCTTCGCTTTCCGGTGGTTTACCGGTGTAAATACGGCGGTAATTCCCGATCTTGCTAGAGATTCCGCGACCGCCTGATTCCAAACCAATTCTGATCCTTCTTTAAAGCTTGCGTGTTCGATGGTGTCAACACCGGCGAGTATGCATCGCTGAATCCCTTCACTACTATGGGCATGAGCCGCCACCTGTAAACCAAATTTATGTGCGGATCCAACGATCCTTTTCAGGCTTTCCAAGCCAAACTGCGGTTGGCCACCGTGGGCGCCGCCGGCGGTCGCCATAACTTTTACGAGGTCCACCCCGTCTCGACGCAGTTTGTCCATTATTGGTGTGATATTCTTGGGATCTTGAACAATATATCCGATATCACTCCCGTGCCCGTGCGCCACCGTCATTGGCCGCCCCGCCATGTAGACCCGAGGATAACGACTCGGGCTCCCATTCAGCACATCTCTAGTAGTTAATAAGTCCATCGGCGACCCTACATCTCGCACCGTTGTTATTCCCGCTTGTAACAAGATTTCAGCATGATGCAGGGGTCCTTGCACTGGGGTCGACCTATTGCCTGAAGGTTGCCCAGGCTCTAGATGTGCATGTAAGTCAACAAGTCCCGGGACTACGTAGTCATCCCGCAATTCTATAACATCATCCTTAATGTTTTTCTCATCAGACACCACGGTCGTAATAGTTCCGTTCTCAATTTGTACCAGATAATTGGTGGCCATGTGCCAATCGGGGTCATCAAGCAAAACGCCTTTCGGTCGAATCCACGTAGTTCCCTCACCTTTCCTTTCATGGGGACCCAGTCGCATCACCGATGGTTCTTGACAAACAACCCATAATTAATGCGCAGTATTGGTAACCTATTTACATCACTCATTATATTCACTTATGAAATCCAGCACAATGGCGGATGGATGACGACGCCGTGCGGCAGGGCCAAGCGGGGTATGGCGACTATGAATGGCAGAGCAAAAAGGGACCATCGTGACAACCGAAAAGGGGACCAGGGACAGGGTATCATATCATACATCCCCAGATAACTCAGGGAGTAGGGACAATGTCATCAACCCGCTTCAGAAAAGTCATCAAAAATCGCAGCCATTTTCGGTAAATGTCTATGGGTGTGGCTCTTCTAGAGGGACGATTTTCGCATCATCTCCTACAGATATCCCTCGTAATTCTACGAGTTGCTGTGTTACCCCCTGATATGCCGTGACAAAGGGGTATGGCAACGATTCGTAAATATTCCGCCATAAGCCAGTTATTCCCAATTAGGAATGGTTTGTGGGCAGGTCAGCCAATAAAGCATACTCGATCGGCGGGGGCTGCCGGGTAAGGTCTAACTCGTAGCGGCCGAATCGATTCACATGGGCCGTCCCATAGGGACTCAACGACGCCAGAGCCTCCGGATCCAACGTTTGACCGCTTTGTTGCAGCGTATGCAGCCCTTGGGTCAACCGGAAGACATTAAAGAAGATGAGGCAATTGGCGACGAGGTGATTATATTTGATGATCTTCCGTTGCTCGGCCCGGTCATTACGGGGTTTGTGTAGATAGAATGATGACACCAGCCGATTCCGGATCCCGTGGTGGGTACACTACAGGGTAAGGAAATCTTTTCCATGAAAGGACTGGTGTCTCATGCCACAGTATACCCGTTATATTGGCTTCGACGTGTCGGCTGACACGATTGTCATCGCTGAAGCCCGTCCCGGGCGCGACCGCGCCCGAGATCTGGGAACGATTCCGTATCGCCTAGAGAGCGTCACTCCCTGGGTGCGCCGTCAGCCGGATGCCTCCACCCTCCTGATTTGCTATGAAGCCGGTCCGACAGGCTTTGGCTTAGCCCGCCACCTG
>JAKADI010000285.1 GCA_021820675.1 Bacillota bacterium
AAGGTTATGGCCCAGTACCTGCACAGTGGTGAAAAAACGTGGGCGGTTGCAGCAGGTCTTGTCTGGGACCGGATTGAGACAAGCCAGTCCGTCTTTATCGCATATCCGGAACCCTTGGGGGACGATCCGTTAGCCATGGCTGCTTTGGGACTAATCTGGGCGGGTCAAGATGTGAATCGACTTCAGATCATGGTGGAAAAGCTCGGAGCAGCGGCCTTGTTTGCTGGATATGATGGCCAACTGACGATGGCCAATATGAAATTGACCGTCTTGTGGACCAGCTATCTCCAGAATTTTGGTCTTGATGGAATAAGCCCTGAGGTGCAACAATTTTTTGAAGAGACAACGGGCCAAAGTGGCGGCGACAAACTCAATTGGGGTGTCATGCCTGCATACCAGACCTATTTGGACCAACTGGTCTATGGGGTCGTGCCCCACGAGAGCTCGGGAGAGAGCCCCCGGCAGGTGCCGGCGGTTTTGTTGGCGCTTCATTACGTGCCCGCCACGCTCAGGTCACAAGCGGCACTTTTGGCGTTTAAGGCCGTGGAAGGGCGTATTTTAACGGAACAATGGCGCAGAGCAGCGCTCATGGACAGTCGAGATGAGGGGGATTTATGGTCATAGGTGAACAAGCGTTGAGACATCGCATGCAAAAGCCCCTGGATGAACGGCTCATTGTTACGCCTCTTTTAAGTGTCGAGCAAATTAAAGGGGGATCGGTGGATGTCCGCTTAGGCACGGAGTTCATCTTAATGAAACGGTCGGCTAAAGGGCCTATTGATCCCATGGCGATGGACACGGGCTCTTCTGTCGATTACCAAGAACGGGTCCATGTGGATGTCGGCGACAAAATGATTCTTCACCCCAACCAATTGGTATTGGGCGTGACATTGGAATTTATCCAAGTCCCGGCTGACCTGATGGCTTATGTGATAGGACGCTCTTCGTGGGGACGGTTGGGTCTTATGGTTGCGACAGCGGTGATGGTGTCTCCGGGATACCGGGGCAGCTTAACGCTGGAACTGGCAAACTTGGCCGATACGCCGGTGTATCTCTATCCCGGGACTCGGGTCGCCCAGTTAGTGTTCCATCAGGTTGAAGGCACTCATACTGCCTATGCCCAAGACGGCGGAAAATATACCGGGCCTGTCGGGCCAGAATTCTCGAAATTAGCCTTGGATCAGGATTGGCGCGCAATTAAACTCATCGGGCAGGGCCGAGGGGAATGACGATTAGCAGCCTCAATCGCCGCATGACTGTATGGATATCCTATGCAGCCTTTAGTGTGGTGCAGTTATGGTTGTCGGTGTCGTTTCCCGAGAGCGACGTGGCGGAATACCGTTATTATGCGGCCATGGCCCTGAGGCCGCCGATTTTCCACCACTGGCCCAAAGAATATCCGGCCCTGTCGCAATTGGTGTTTTTGCTTCCCCGGTTGCTGCCTTTTTCCTACCGGCTGGACTTTGCGGCTGTTGCGCTGGGAGCCTTGGGAATTTTACTAGCTCATGGCATGAACCGCCATGGTCCCTGGTGGGGATTGAAGCTTTTAGGTTATCTCAGTTTAGGCACAATTGGGCTCTTTTCGGAGCGCTATGACATTTTTGCTGCCTTATTCGGCTTTCTCGCCATCGATCAGGCGGTGCAAAGACGATGGTCATGGGCATGGATTTTTTCTGTGGTGGGATTTTTGTTGAAATTGTTTCCTGCAGTATTTTGGCCCGTGTTTCTCATTCAGGAATGGCGCGAAACCCAACGGTTGCGCTGGGACCGTTTGGCTCTAAGCTTGTTGACTGGCCTTATCATGGTGGGCTTTCAAGCGGCGATGGCATCTCACCAGGCATTTACATCATACCGCTACTTGTTAAATCGTCCGGTTGAGATTGGGTCTTTGGCAGCAAGCCTAACGGCATTGGGCGGGCATTTTCATCTGTTTTACGCTTTTGGTTCCGTTGACGTCAGAGCACAGGGCCTGGCGCATGTGATTGGCGACGCCCTCACGGCGGTTGGTGTGATATGTTGGCTTTCGGTCTTTAGAGCGCAGTGGCGAGGTCGCCTTGACTTGATTGACGCCGCCCTTTTGACTTTAGGCATTTTGTTGCTGACCACCAAGGTTTTTTCGGCTCAGTATCTGATTTGGCTGGCACCCTTACTGGCTCTGAAGCGCGGGAATTGGTTCTTCATCCTCGCCTTTATACTGACATCGTTTGGATATCCGGTAGGATATGCCATACCGGGTATGTTTTCATGGGTCATTTATATTTTTACGGCGCGCAATCTGCTCCTGACCGCTGGGTTTGTGCTGTTGGCTTGGTCTCATGAGCGAATGTCTTCTACGGCGGTGTTTAGCCGAGAGCTAAGTCGGTGAGCACTCCTCCAAGAGAGGATACCGAAAACTGTGCCCGGAAGATCCTGACCAAGGTGCAGCGGCGATGATCTACCCAGGGCTTTTGGCTGTTGTGTCTGTTCGGAACGGGAAGGTGTAACCTTGGGCCGGAAATCTTTTTGCACCCCAAGAGACCTGAGGGGGCGTCAGACTGCGCAAGATCTGGATAAGGCGCTTTTATCCTGCCGATGTTGTCAACGATTGAGAATCTCGCGCGGTCGCAAAGACTCCAATCGGGACGAGACGGGCGTAGCAGATGAGAGTGCCAAGAACGATGGCTCCGCTGTTAGGGTCAGTGCCCATTCCACCTAGGACACCGAAATCCTGCCCCAGCCACCAGGTGCCAAACGTGATCACGGTCGTCAACCACCAGGTTAAGCGCGAATGAGGATAGATAGACCATAGAATACCTTCAAGGGTGAACGACGCGACTAGCGCGCCATTCCAAAGCAGGGGAGCTGCGCGTAAGGCATGCGCCCACGCATAAAGCGGGCCCGATATTATTTCCGGCTGCGGCATTAGTGCCATGCCCCACACGTATGTCGGGAGTTGCAGACCCCACCATCCAGATGAGGGAAGCGCTTGCAACAAGGCGGCAAGAAACCATAATCCGGCGAATCCCCAACGAAAGGTGTTGACGACATAAGTCGAGCGCCAAAAATCATCGGAGGCCAACAATAAAATGGCTGCCCACGTATAGATCAATGCCGATCCCGGCGACCCACTTAGCCAGCTTCCATTCACAAATATGTTTCCGAGCGCTTCTCCTACGATCCAGACGCTGATTCCCCACACGATCGCGACCCACAAACTTATGCGCCGATAGCCGTTATGTCTGCCGAAGAGAATGCCTAATCCGATGCCGAGCTGAATCCAGGCCGCGAACTCGTTCCACAAGACGGGGCTTAGGGACCATAAGGACATGCCCTCCTTGATGAGGAGATTTAACGGCCACGGCTGCCCTGGCGCAAGGGGGGCGAGCAGGCCGCCCACAAAACGGGTAATCATGGCGGGCTGGGTTTGGAGCAGGCCATCAAGGACCCAAAGCCCGCCTAAAGCGCGGGCCAGCCATTCCTTAGCCGCGGGCGAGGAATCTTTAGGTCTTGACACCAGCGCGCCCGTTACGGGCTTGCGCTTCACCGTGAACAAGACAATGAGAATACATAGGCCGGTAATGATGGCGAATAGGGAATAGAACTCCACCGGATTCAAGTTGGTGAGGCGAAAGGAACCCATCTCAAGTAGCCCCCTCCCGGCATGCGAGACATCCTGGGATCGCGATCATATTCTTGGCGCCTGCCTATTGCAACTATCGATAGGTTACCACAAGGAGCGGCTTTATGGTGCGTAGCCGCTTAAAACGCGAAATGAGGTAAGACGGTATTCAGCAAAAAGGGTGGTTGGGGAAGCGTAAAGGTTGGGCCTTAGCGGAGGTGCCATTTTTTGCAAGACTCGTAACCGTCTGTTGCGAATTCGGAGCAAGAGCACCGTCCTGGACGCCGAATAAGGCCCCAGAACGGTGGCATTTCAAGATTCGATATCAGTGATGACGCTATCGATCATATCTTCCATATGCGCATCGTGATCATGGCGCTCATCAATGGTAATCGTGGTGATGACGCGGTTGCAGCCTTTGCCGAACGGCGCGTGATGCATCTGGCGTGCGACGGTCATTACCGTGGATAACGGGCCTTCCAATATGGTCGAGGTGGGCGTTAAGACGGCTTCAATTTCTTCATTGTCCTCGGCTAGCCGAAAACAGTCCCGGATAAACGAAGAGACACTTGCCTCATCCGTGCCAA
>JAKADI010000286.1 GCA_021820675.1 Bacillota bacterium
CTTCTCAGGTCGAGACCCATCATCACACGATCCTCCCGATTCTGGATATACACTGCATTCGTTGGCCCGATCCTACATCCTTTTTTGATGCCGACTTCTCGCGGGTGCATCCGGTCCTCTCTTGCTTTGTAGACTACGGCCTGCCAGCACCCGGTTGTTGGGGCTAATGCTAATTGTCATCACTTTGGCTAATGCGGATGTCACTGGTCGCTCGATTCAGAGAGTACCTGACGTCGAACCGAGGAGTTTAGATTCGCATTGGCCGAACGGCCGGAAATCTGCGGTCTATGGCCAATACGAATGATCAGGAGAATCATCCAGGCGTGGCATGCGGACTGGAACCCAGGGGCGCAATAACCCAGAAAGCTGCACCAACTGATGGCAACGGGAATGAGCTGAACCAAAATGAGTTAGCCAAAACATCGGTGCGCACCGAAACAGGTGGTCGGTAGGGACCGGTATAATGGAAAGGAGCGGACGGTTCCGCCAGGATTTCAACGACGACTGGTCGCGCCTACGGGGCGTGGAGATGGGGCGTGGGACGGTGCAATTCTATTCCGCTGAGGACGTGTTCCGGCTTTCACCGATGAGCGCTTGCATCGATGTCATGGAGAGCGCGCTAAAAGAATTGGCTGCGGGAGCGGTAAACATGCCGCTCAGGTCGGTCATGTTTTTCGGAGAGCGGAAGGTGTTTGGCCGTATGCCGGCCTGGTTTAAGCATCGGGATGTGATTGGCACTAAGATTATTACCATGGTCCCGCAAAACCGTGAGCGCAACATTCCCTCACACGGCATGCCATTGGCCGTGGTGGACGCGGAAAGTGTGACTGCCATCCGCACAGCTGCCGTTAGCGGTGTGGCTACACGCCACTTGTGTTGGCCGGATGCATCGGTGCTTGCCATGTTGGGGACGGGACAGCAAGCGAGGACCCACCTCGAGGCCATGGTGGCGGTGCACCACTTCGAGCGCATATTGGTGTGGGGTCCGCGTCCCGACCGAGTGGCTGAGTTTCGGCAGGCGATGGCACCCATGTCGCCGGTGCCGTTGGAGCCCGCTGCCACCCCGGCCGGATGAACGGGAACTGGACAGCGACCTCGTGGCGCGGGGCGCGTCTTTAGGTGGATCGCCGGGATTCCGCCGAAAACGAGGCGGGCGATTACTTAATTCCCTTAAGGGAATGACGGGTGGGACCGGAACATATAGTGGGGGAGCTGGGGGAGTTAGTTTTGGGCGAGACCCATGGACGAACCTCAAAGGATGAGGTCACCGTTTTCAAATCGCTTGGGCTGGCACTGGAGGATGTGGCCGCCGCCGACTTCATCTATCAACAAGGGCAAGGCCGCGCCGGAACCCGAGATTAGTCAGTCTCGGACGCGCTTACTAATTTATTTGTGCGGGACACACGATCGTCACTTGCGGTGGAGCCGTCAATGACAACTCCGCCGACCGCGTTATATTCTCCGGCCGATGTTGGACGGGATCGAAGAGTCGGTCGGAGCGCCGTCGACGAAATACCCTTGGACGGCCCGATCATAAGGCTCTTGGACGGTGAACTTGTGGCGACTCAGCGATGACCGGGATATGTACGCGGCCAGATTGGTTTCGTACAGCGCGGCGGATGTGGCGAATCAGGCGGTTAAGCGCATAGCGATCAAGCGGATCGGACCAGATGGCGAATCCGTCGCCCTATAGCACCCTGACCAGGGTACTGACGGTCCGGTACCGGTTCAACAAGAGCACCACATGCTGCAAAAGCCGCCGGACTCGCGGCTGCTCTTACGAGGGCTGCTTGGTCTATGTCGCCATCGCATGTATTCGATACCGCCGGCGGTGTGACAGGCAGAGCATCCGCGCACGCTGGGCGGCCTATTTTATGCCCAGCGTCAGGAACTGAAGGATCTGACCTTCGGCTGGCTCGTCGAGTAAATGCCTGCCACGTTCGCGGTGAATTGCAGGGATGAACTGGAATTCACGGGCGCCCAGTTCGAGCGGCTCTTTGACGGGATCCTTGCCCGCGTCCCCGAACCACTGTGGGAGTACATTGTACGCACAGTATCGATCGCACTATTGAAAGCTGGCTAAGTCAATCGGGACAACGCATGCAGGTCTGTTTTTACCTTGGAAACTTGAGTGAGTAATACAATGACAGCGGTGCAAAATAGCACCACTGTCCAAGAACATCTCCATTTAGTGGTTTTGTTCGACTTCGTCATAGACCTCACCTTTCCCCATCTTGTATGGGAAATGGCGCCTTCATGGGTTGCTGATGTCATGCGTATGGGAAAGGGCGGCCACTGACGGTCGCCCCCACACCGTCATTTCTTTTGTTAGCCGCGCACTACCAAACCAGAGGTCGATTAGGGCCATGTTTTCGGCGGCGGAGGAATGTGAGCACCACATCCGGAGAGCTGCGAAGAGGCCCGACGTACCGCTTGCATCGCTCCATAGGCACAAACGACAAATTCTGTTCGCGCATAGTCTGTATAATGGGCGGAACCAAGCTGATACGTCACCAGCAGCCCTCGAATGACATATTGACCCGGCTGCGCGGCCTTGACAATTAAGGCCGGCTCCATGTCAGTTCGGGTGGCCCTGGTCGGAGTGCGTTGGAATGTGTGGTGCGGCAGTTTTTGCGCCCACGATAACGGCCCCATTCCGATCTCCTGTGGGACTTTGAACCCCGATCCCCATAGAAGCTGCAGGCCGCGCGGAAGATTCGTCGGCTTAACCGACAAGACCTTCAAGGCAGTATGCTCTGGATTGAGAATGGGAGCCCCGCCCAGAAATACGGGGGTATGGGCCAGAACGTGGTCCCCCGAGAGATCCCACCGCCTGTCTAGGGCGTGTGCATAGGGACCTTGTTCGTAGCGATCGGCTGTTTGGTGCGTACGAATGACGACCAGACTACCAGCCAAAACAACGATACTGCCTGCCAGTAACGCCCAACGTGACCACTGCTTCATAGTCCAGCAGATGCCTCCTAGTACGCGGTAAATATCCGTCGTGAATACGGCGGATAGTTGTTAATTCCGTAGAGATCTTGATCATGAGTAGCGGTGGTAGAGAACTGCCACTTTTCCAATACCGAACTACTGAACCCGCTCTGCGCTGACAAACTAGCACCATATACGTTGACGGCACCGCCGTAGTTGTAAGCCGTTTCGTTACTCGTTTGGAAGAAGCCGCCGGGTGCGTAGGGATCTGTGTATTGGGTGGGTGAATTATCCCAACTGCCTTCGTTGGCGCCGACTTCGAAACCTGCATCCCACTGTGTGGGTTGCACGGTGTAGTAATACGTTACATCGTTGCAGTCATCATACCAAGCGTACCTGGTGTAGGTGAATTGAGTCATCATGGAATAGCCTGTGTCGGCCCATTGTCCAGGATCCTTGGTGATGCCGGCATAAGTTGCTTGGGTGTTACTCATCGATACCGTACCATCCGCTGACCACCCCGAAGTACCATTTGTAGAATAACCGACCTCGACGGTGGAATCCGCGGTTTTTCCGTATTGAAATGTGGCAGTCGCGTCGGAAGTATTGTGTAAGGCGCCAACTTTGGTCCACGCGACGGTTGATCCATCGGCCTTGCTCAATGTAAGGCACAAATTAGGCGTGGTGGTCGTAGCTGGCGATTGCACAGATGAATTTTGTGACGAGGTCGCGCTCGCCGATTGCATATATGCTGCACCGCCTGACCAATGCCGCGTGACCCCTCCAGGTAGCAGTTGGAGCGCTCGCGGCCCTAGTGGCGCCCCAAAGGTACTCGTATTGAGGCTTCGTGAAAAGTTCCACATCTCGGGCGCTGCGCCGCCCGGTTGTTGCACGAGAACGGCGAGGTTTAAAGTTCCGTTGTTCCATGCGGCATCTTGACGGTCGGCAGCGGTCAGCGGCAATGATACCGCCACACGACCCAGACTGTCGGTTTTCGTTATCATCACCGGCTGCTGAGCACTCGAGGCCGTTTGAGGCATCATTACGAACACCTCGACCGTAGCTCCTGCCAGTGGTTTACCGGCGCTGTTGAGAGCCTGGAGCGCGGTTAATGGCAAGTGTCCGGTTGTTGCAGACGTTGACTCGGCTGTGGCGGGGGCGCCGACGGCCAACAACCCAAACAAGGCAGTCAACGATGCTCCTAACGACAGTGTCTGTTGGAATCTCATTCCTGAAGCCGTGATGGAACTG
>JAKADI010000287.1 GCA_021820675.1 Bacillota bacterium
GGAAGCGGTCGTATACGACCGCCGCCGCGTGCGTCAACGCCTGCAAAGTGCCTTGTTGCGATGGGGAATTCGGCGCCCCGAGCGATTTTTGGCTTGGTCCTCTCGTTGGCGGACTTGGATTCGGAGTGTGCATCCCGAACCGGACCCTCGCGGGGAGGTGTGGAACGAACTGCTCAGCCCACTCGAAGAGCTGGATGATCGGGTGACGCGTTGAGAACGCGCCATCAAAGCGGCGATCCCGCATCACCCCACGTCCCGCTGCTGATCGCCTTTCAAGCCCTGCGGCGCATCAATGGGGTGACGGCTGCCACGGTTGTTGCGGAGTTTGGCGACTTCACCCCATTGAGCCACCCCCGCGCCGTCATGAGTAGCGTCGGGGTCGTGCCCACCGAAGCGTCAAATGGGCCAAATCAACTCAACGCCGCGGACCGATTACCAAGACGGGCAATGCCCCTGTCCGCCGGATATTAATCGAAGCGGCCCATAGTTATCGATACCAACCGTCCCGACGCGGTCGTTCGGCACCGCGTGTGGGGGCCGCTCCGGCTGCCTGGCGCTCCGCACTGAAAACGATTGATTGGCGCGCCCAACAACGTTTGCATGCGCGGCTCCGGCACCTCACCGCCAAACGGGGGCGCGCTCCAGCGGTGGCTGCCGTGGCCCGCGAACTCTGCGGCTATCTCTGGGAAATCGCGGTCTGGGTTCGCGCGCAGACCGCGAGCGAACAGGAGGAATGCACGCCGAGATCTTCCTAATGCGCATCCCCATCGTCGGACTCCGGCGATCGGGTGGACGATGTCAGACGGTGCTGTTCCGGCTCCCGGGAGAGCCCTCGAGTTTCCTATGCGTTAAGGATCTCCGGGTCTGAGCACGCGCCACTAGATTGAGACTGCTCCCGTCGGATCGCTAATTTGCGGTTACCCTCTCGTGAGAGAGCTAGATAAGCCCGCGTACATGAGAATGATCCGCCGTCGCCATCACGCCGTTCTCGGAGCCCTGTCTGCATCGTCCAGCCGACTGCGTATCCCAGGTGGGGGGCAACATAGCATAGGGCACCCCCAGCTTGACAACTGGTCATCATATGAGGAAATTGGTAGCCCTGTCCACCTTCACCAAGCACCTCCAAGGTCAAATGCAGACTGTTGTGTTACAATGGCTGCAATTAGGCGCGCCAAGTGCTGATCATAACCAGCCCAAAGTTCCGTCAACGGCTTACGAATGGTATAGTAGCGTTGATATCGGATAATAAGGCGAGGGATGAGATGGTGTATTGTCGTCATTGTGGCGATCAAATTCCAGTAGATAGCATTTTTTGTCCCAGTTGCGGGCAAAACTTGCTACCCGAACAACCTAACACACGTCCGGAACCGGCTCCCGAAACAAGTCCTGTTTCCGAGAGCCGGAATGGACCACGTTGGATGCAGAAAATGAAGATGTCGTCGACTCAACGTTACCTACAGATGAAAACAAGCGTTATAAGGTTAGGTCACATGAGGCCGCGCTCTTTAAGGGTGACAGTATCTCAGGTCCTGTTAACGGGAAGTGCCGCCTTTTCTTTGGTCGGATTCATTTGGAATCTCTTTGGGCATCAAACAGGGTTGTCGTGGATCGGATTTGGAATTGTTTTAGGTCTCGGCGCGTTATACACCAAAGAACCTCCAAACAATGGCAGCCCCCCTACTGTACAGGGGTAACTTGCAACGAAGGAGATGACAAGATAGCGTGCGTTGCCCAAAATGTGGACAGGAAAACACGACCGGATCGGCATTTTGTCGATTCTGCGGACGCAAATTGCCTGATCCTGCCAAGAAGCGTCGCAAGTTTGCGATCCCCGCCATTTCGTCTCCCTTGTCAAATAAGGTAAAGTCCTCAAATCGGCGCCCCAAAAAGTCGGATAAAGGAAAACGCAGAAGAATACGCTGGGGTCGGCTTGCGCTGTTAGTTTTTACCGGACTAATGGTCACGGGTTTTGGCTATTCCGGTTACGTTGCTTTCCAGGCGTGGCAATCGTTGCCGTCCATTCAATCCGTTGTATCGTTGCAGGCAATGGGTCAAGATTCGGTTATTTATGATCGATTTGGCCAACCTGTTGCCCGCCTGCACGGAACCGTCAATCGCGTTAATGTACCCCTTTCTGCAATTTCTCCCAACATGCAACATGCGATTGTGGCGATTGAAGACCATAATTTTTATTCGAATCCAGGATTCGATATTACCTCGATAATTAGAGCAGCCATCGTGGATATCGTGCATCATAGTGCCGTTCAAGGTGCAAGCACGATTACGGAACAATTGGCCAAAGACATGTATCTCAGCGACAAAAAGACATTGGTTCGAAAAGCGCAAGAATTTATGATCGGCCTTGAGCTCGCTCATACCTATTCCAAACAACAAATTCTGGATATGTACCTTAATGAGGTTTATCTAGGTGATGGTGCCAGCGGCATCTATTCGGCAGCCAAGGCTTATTTCAACGAAAGTCCGTCCCAATTAACAGTGGCTCAGTCCGCAATGCTTGCCGGGTTGCCTCAAGCGCCTTCTCTGTATGACCCTTTGGTTAATTTCAAACTTGCGAAGCAACGGCAATTACTGGTGCTCGATGCCATGGCTCGTTACGGATATTTGACTCCTGCACAGGCTAAAGCAGCTTATAAGGCCCCGGTGCATTTACACCCTGTTGCCGTAGATGCTGCCAATAGTCAAATTTACCCGTATCCGTGGTACGTTGACCATGTTATTCGGGTCTTACAACAGCACGGATTTACCGGTACGCAAATTTTTGACGGTGGTCTAAAAATCTACACCGCGCTCGATCCTACCATATATAACATTGCGCAAAAGGCCGTCGATCAGAACATGAACTATAATTTTGGCGTATCACACTCCGCCAACCCAACCTATCAAGCGACGGCCGTAGTCGAAGATCCGCATAACGGGTATATTCTAGCAGCAATTGGCGGGCGTAAGTTTAGTCAGCCTTTTCAGGAAAACCTGGCCACAAATCCCAGTGTTCAGCGGTCAACCGGGTCCTCCATCAAACCACTGTTAGAATACACTCCGGCTATTGCAAAAGGCTATACACAAATGTCGGTGATTCAGGACGTCCCAATTTTTAAGATTAACGGCCAGTGGTGGCCCCACAACGATAATCATGTGTATCGCGGATATATGGACTTGCGGGATGCATTGGCAATTTCCGACAACGATGTGGCCGTGCACCTACTCCATGATATCGGCCTTAACTACGGGTACAATTTCGCCAAGAAAAAGTTTGGACTGCCCTTAACCCAATCAGACTTGCATGCGGGATTGGGGATCGCTATTGGTGGTCTTCCTCAAGGATTCAATGTCTACCAAATGACCCAGGCTTATGCGGCCTTTCCTAACAACGGGATCCGTATGAAACCCATTTGGGTCACAAAGGTCGTCAATTCGGAAGGAGCGGTGGTTTACCAGAATACGCCTCACGGTACCGTTGCCTTTAGCCCCCAAGTGGCCTATATCATGGACAAAATGATGGAACGCGTATTGTATCCAAAACCCATTCCGTCTATCGGCCCGGGTTCTCTTGCGACAGGGTATGATTTGGGCATAGGCCGTCCCGCTGCCGGTAAAACGGGAACTAACAACGGGGAGGCCGACGCCTGGTTCATGGGCTATACTCCCCAACTGATGGTAGGGGTCTGGGAAGGCAACCGAAAGGGTGAATATCCGCAACCGTCAACACCGAATGGCCCTGCATATGGCGACGTTGCGGCAGGACCAATCTGGAAAACGATAATGGAGCAAGTTAACCAGGCGGAGCACTTGCCCGTCCAGCACTTTACGCGTCCGAATGGGATGGTCTATGTGCCTAATGTGAGTATCACTTCAGGTAAAATCGCCAGCCAATATGCTCCGTCCTCCGATGTTCAGGGGGCCTGGTTTATCAAAGGAACTCAGCCTACCTCTATCGGAAACACCCATTATCCAGTAAAAGTCGTAGCATCACACCCCAACGAGTTATGGCAACAGGGCTGCGGGCCATATGTGACCTCCGTATTCTTGCGACGGGAGTCCGATTGGCATGCGGGAGTACCATTCCCCTGGGATTCCAAGTACTGGGCACCGACCCAAATGTGCTCACCTAATCAACAGCCGTCCCCCTCTTCCAGCCCATCATCACCATCGTCGACGCCTT
>JAKADI010000288.1 GCA_021820675.1 Bacillota bacterium
CATTGCCTTCATAGCGTCTCAGACCCTGTCCTGGCCAACGGCAAGGTACCAAAAGGCTTTTGAAACAACGATAGCCCAATTTCGCCTGCCCCCGAGTACACGGAGCTATCACGGCGGAGACCAGGGAGCCTATCAACGAGCGTACGATATCTTAAGCCAACCCAACCCTCCGACAGCCATCCTCGTCCCCACGGCTCAGGGGGCCCAGGACGTTATTCGCTGCGCCGAGGACTTGGGCCTGCACGTGCCCAGGCGCCTGTCCGTGATGAGCCTCGAGTCCGCTTGGGATCTTCAGGACACGCACCCGGCACTCTCCACCGTGGAAATCAACCTGAGCGAGGCTGGCTACCAATTGGCCCGGATGCTCATCTCGTCCATTCAGGGGCAGCCGACCTCAAGCCAGCGGGTTATTCCGTCTTTGAATATCCGCCAGTCCACCGGAGTCCCGGCCGTGTTTCAAACGCCGACCACCGATAACCGCGAACCGGTCCTCAAATCAGGACCGGTTTTTGCGCTGTTCTCGACCCAAGGCCACGTAGAAATCCATTCCCACCGTCATGGTATATACAGCTTTGACACCCGTCTGTTATCCGTTTATCAGTGGCGTATTCAAGATGAAGTGTTGAATCCCGTCACCGTGGACGTCCAGGACAATACTCTCATGATCCGGTATGTGGTAGCCCAGGAGGGGGCGACGTTGGTTCTTCAACGCCATCTCACTCTCTATAATGATCACGTGGACGATGCGTGGGCCTGGGATTATTACGGATCGCCCACGTCCTGGGCCCTGTCCGTCACGATGGATGCCGATTTCACCGACATATTCGAACTGCGAGGCACCACCAAAGCGGAAGGCGGAAAAAAATCCCAATACTTTCTCGATGGACAGTATCTGATCGAATACGCGGGCGTCGACGGGATAACGCGCCGCGTCCGCATGGAATCCGACCGAATTCCCGCTGAGGCTCAGGGCGGATCATGGCAATGGCGTATCGACGTCCCGGATAAGCAGGGACACATGCGGGTACAAATCCACTGGACCAATCCCGTGAAAATCACTCGTGTCGCCATTACTCGGCCCGCTCCCGAAAAGCGTCTTGTCGCCTCCTCCCCCGATTTTGTCTTTCAAAACTATCCGTGGAAGCCCGTTCTGGCTCAGGCCCAACAGGACTATCACCATCTTCTCACGGACTTTGGGCAAGGTCCTGTTCCGATGGCGGGGCTTCCCTGGTTTGCAACGTTTTTTGGGCGCGATGCGATTATTGCCTCGTACCAATATTTGTTGTGGAATCCTGATGTCGCTATCAACACTTTGTATACGCTAGCGCAGTGGCAAGGCCAGCGGGTGGATCCAGACCGCGAGGAAGAGCCGGGGAAAATGGTCCACGAAATGCGCTTTGGGGAAATGGCCCAAAGCGGTCAGGTTCCATTTTCCCGGTACTACGGGTCGGTAGACGTCACACCGTTGTTCTTGATTCTTTTGATGGAGACCTGGAGGCGTACGGACAATGATCAATTGATCGCGGATTTATGGCCTGTAGCCGAGAAGGCTCTGTCATGGCTCGTTGCAGCACAAGACGAACATAGCGGGTTATTTTCTTTTCAAAATCACGGCAGTCAAGGCTTAATCATCCAGTCTTGGAAAGACTCCTTTGACTCCATGGTTTACGGCAATGGCGAACACGCCCACCCGCCCCTCGCTGTCAGCGAAGTCCAGGGTTACGCCTACCGGGCCCTCGTTCTTTGTGAGCACTATTACCTTTACAAGGGCCTGGAGGACAAGGCCCGGGAATTGCACAACCGGGCCTCCTATCTCAAACGCCAGTTTAATAAGCACTACTGGATCGAAGCCGGATCCTATTATGCTCTCGCGCTCGATTCCACACGACGCCCTCTTGATGTGTTAACCTCGGACACTGGACAATGCCTGTGGACCGGCATCGTGCCAAAGTCCCGGATCGCAGCGCTCACCCGCACCATTATGGCACCAGAATTGTTTTCGGGATGGGGCATCCGTACATTGTCCTCGGACGCCGTCACCTACGACCCCTACAGCTACCACCGGGGCAGCGTCTGGCCCCACGACACAGCTTTAATTGCCAAGGGACTCGCGCAATGCGGAAGATGGGACGAAGCCCGGATTCTAGCACAACGTCTTTTGGAGGCCGCAGCCCATTTCCCTTACTGCCGCCTTCCGGAATTATTTTCCGGTGAACACTCCCACGCCCCCTACGCGTATAAGGGAGCCTGCAGCCCCCAAGCCTGGGCCGCGGGAACTCCCTTCTTACTGCTTCAGGTCATTTTGGGAATGGAGATTGACGCGCTAGAGCGCCGCGTGACTCTGTCTGCACGCCCGGGTCCGCTGGGATCGTTATCCATTCGCAATATTCCCCTCACGAAAGACGACTGCATTACCCTGGAGGCCAATGCCAAAAAACTTGTTATTGAGCATGTGCCAGATGGCTGGGATGTCAGGAGGCGTTGAGTCAAACGTTACCATTGCCGGGCCGAATAGCCATCATCCCGAACCGCTTGACGTGTCCCCAAATTCCTTTGGGCCGTGCTTAGCCATGGGACTCGCCCAACCCCAGGAGTCGAGCCCGTCCGCCGGGGAACGACCGCCAAAGTGGCGGATTCTTCATCATCTCGCATCTTAGTTTTGAATGCTGTACAAGAGCCAATGACCTCGCACGTCCACAAAATACAGCCAGGGGGTGAGGGCTGGGTGTTTCTTGTACCATGTGCTAAAGACGTTTCCCGGTTCTCCCACCGCAATGGCCCATGAATGGGTAAGAACAAAATCCCCATCCCCACGTCGGATCACAGCCGCATAGGGTGAATCGGTTGCCGGCATCATCTGAACATTTTGTGCCGTGAGCGGTTCTTTCATGACGCCATACTTTGAGCGGTGGCCCCGGGGAAACTGCCATTGCTTGGAGATACGACCCCAAAAGCTCGGATCACTGTATGCCATCACCTGAGCAACCGTCGTGGCCTGAAATACATGATTGAGCGTTGTTAAAAGGGCTGATTCGGGATTTCCTTGCCAAGACTCCATCCCAACCGGGCTCGGCACATGATAGGCCACCTCCGTTGTGGGATAGTGCTTGGTGACGGCCGGAGGATACCACCAGCTATTTTTTAAATGTTTTTGTAAAGTCACCGCAGCGGCAGAAACCCGTGCGTGAGGTCTAGCCGAAGAAGGTGCTTTAGCGGTGAGCACACCGCAACCCGCCACAGTTAAGGCTAAAACCGCAGCCTCGAGAAACGGGACAATCGGGATTCGCTGATTTTGACGTGTCATAATCATAAAAAATACCTCTTAGACTATAGATGTGTGCTGGCCTTCACCAGTATAACGTCCCATGATTCGATTCGGTGACGGGGTCGAGCTCATTATGCCCTGTCCGGATAAACATGGACACCCGTCAACGTTGGCGCCAATACACTTTGGGCTTCATGAAGTGTTTCTTTACAGACAGAACAGGGAAAAACGCCATCACATCCTTGGGGCAACAGTCCTCAGGCATTGCGCCTGTGTGTCCCAAAGGGCATAGAAAAAATACTGATGGAGTCGGAGGATTCTCCGTAATGCCCGAAATTTGGACGATTGGCCAGGGCATGTTCATGATATTGCCGATATTGCCAGACCTCAACCGATAGAAACTGTGAGGAACAAAGAAAGGCCATCACGGCGCTAAAATCTTGGCCTGCGATGACGGGGCCCATAGCCCCTGCCTGGTCGATCCCAAAAAAGATAGACGAAAGTCTGATTAAGCCCGCCTCGTACCGCAGGCACTCATTGAATTTTGGAGTAGAACATACGCGACAACGCCTAGAAGGATAGGATCCACAGCGAGACCCCATCCAATTTGGGTGGACACGCTAGAAGGCTTACCGGGAATTTGAGAGGCGTGGCCGGAAAAAACTTGAAACGGGCCCCAGCCTATAGTCACGCTCCGTTTTTGCCAGAGAAAAACTTCATGGCTGTAATACCGAATCGCCAAGTAAGCCGCTGCCCAAGATGCGACCGACACCAACACGGCACCGACTAGAGCTCTTCGCCTTTGCCTCATAACCTCTTCTCTTTGCGTCGGTGAGGTCTCTTGAAGAGACAGGACAACTCCGTGTCATCTCGTTCCGGGGTATTCGTTCGACGGGGTCGGATTCTGATCCC
>JAKADI010000289.1 GCA_021820675.1 Bacillota bacterium
GCCATTATAAACAATTTATACTCGCGTTGGCGTCGCGGCCTTGCAACGGGCTCGCTTTACAACGGTTTAGTGTAGTGAATTGCACAGGTCGAAAAATTATTGTGTAGAGATACATTTTACCGAAGGAGTGGGCCGTATGGCGATTATACCACAACCGACCTTATTTTCGTGGGAGGATCTCGAACCGTTAGGTGATTTAGAACGACTGCAACTCGTCCTCGACACTGTGCCCGATGAAGATCTGATGCGAACCGTAGAGTAGTAGGATGCTCAAGGAGAACCCGCTAACACAGCCCGGCTCCGAGGCTCCTCTCTACATGCCCGGCCAATAGTCCGGATGGGACAGACTGCGGGATACGTTATGACGGGGAGGGTTCGGGGGAAGGAGGATCATATGCCTGAGAAAATTCCCCTGTGTTCGCTGTAACGTCCGCCATACCCCGTGTCCGATTGGGATCCCCCATGATCCTCAACGCCCATGGGCTCGGTGGCTTTCACGGTATTCGCGCGCCATTCCCGGTCTTTGCCGGCCTGTTCCCTGGCCCATCCGCCCCCGTTCAGCCTACAAAAGACCCAGGCAAACACCCACAACAGGCGATCCCCCCGCTCAGGGGTGCCTCATTGGACCCCATTGAGTGGAAATCTTTCGTATCAGGGATTTGTCTCATCCCGGAAGCACTCCTCCGTGGTAAACCGCGGCCGATACCACCTAGTACCCGGGATCTGGATAACCTGTGTCCGCCCACATGACGATCCGGCACCGATAGGCCGGTCCCCATACGATTTGTCATACCGGACAGACAACAAATCCTGCCATACCGGACGGTTCAATCCCCAAGATCCTCGCAGACGCACGCGTCAAGCGGCTACTCTTATTTGTTAATACCCCAACAAATATCCTCGTCATTGAAACCAATGTCAAAGATTCATGCAACTTCTCCAGCATTAATTGACGTCCGTGTTCAAAAAGAAACTTCTCATACTGTTCGACAAAATCTATGGCAGCCATGACTCCCAGTTGTTCCGCTGACAGGTGGTTCTCACGGGGACCCAGCAGGAGCGGATATCTCCTTCGGTGATCAACGTGGTCCCGTTCCGTATCCGTGTTGGTAACGGATGCCCTGGATAATGACCGGGAGGATATCAAATAAGCGTGCCGTCCATGTCGAACATCACAGCTTTCACACGGAGACCTTTATGGGTCTGATTCATCCGTTAGCCTCGTGTCTCAAAGAAGAGATCGTTGACTGCTCTTGGATGTTAAAGGTTCCACTCCGCTCCCACGACGAACCTAAATGATATTCAGGGTTCTCGCTGAAGTTTGTAATCAGCTGGTCCCAAAATCCTAGAGGGCCCCCTCCCAGAAAGGTTTCATAGTGCAATCGATTGCCATCCGTAGACAACACTCGGTAACTGCTCGACCCGGGCCCCAACGCACCTGCGGACATTTGTAGGCAACCTGGGGATAGTCTCCTTACGGAATTGACATGTACATGTCCACACCCATAGGTCTTAATTCTTGGCGAACTGGCTATCACGTCACGCAACCGATCTACACTATCAGGAATAAATTCATTAAACCCAAAATTCGCCAACACGCCGTGTTCCCGAACGTTCACCAAAGGATAATGACCAAAAACCAGAAGGGGTTTAGTACCCTCTCTAATCCGATCATGAAGAAGCGGGATGGTTCCATCAGGATCGCCATTCCTTATATTAAGCGTGAGTACCTCCACCGGTCCAAGGTCTACTGCATTCACGACACTGGTCCTGAACAGTCGGGCAAATCCAGTATCTTGAAACGGCAACGCCTCGTAAAACTCCGTTTCAGGATAATCGAGTCCGCGAGTTCGATTCGCTCCCAGATCGTGGTTACCTCCAATGGCTAGGTACGGGACGCCCAGTCCGTCCAACCATGCCTTTGCCAAAATCAAATCTCCTGTTTTAGCACTCCCATGCGTAGTTAAATCACCCGTCACAATCACCAAATCAGGTCGCAAAGTGATGAGGCGCTCAGTTGCTATAGCTAAAGATTTTTCGACTTCCACATATCGACGGGCTGGCAATTCTTCAATGTGGAGATCCGAAATGTGTAAAATCCTCACTTTTTGACCCATTGATTAATCCTCCGTATCCGCAGGTATTCTGAAAAGGTGAGTAGACACCTCATACGTCCTGCTTAAGAATTCGGTAACGGAATCTTCGCGACACCAGTATCTACCAGTGCTTCCTCGATTTGCTCCAATGTTTGTTGCTTTGTTTCAGGAGCTAAAAAGATCGATACGAGTAACCCTAAAACTCCTGCCGCAACAAATAAATAGACTGCGTGACTCACACCCCAGGCAGCAAGTATGCCAGGAAACACGAGAACCCCTAGAATTCCACCCACACGGCCAGCTGCGGCACCAATCCCAGTGCCTGCTGATCGTAAATTTGTCGGGAACAGATCGGTAGCATAAATCCAGGGCAAGATTCCCGGTCCGAGATTTCCAAGAAAGATTCCTAGAGCCAACAAGGTTAGCAACACCGCGAATGTCGGGTGACCCGTTAAACTGAGAATGAGCAGCACAATGGTCAGACCAGCAAAGCCCAAAATGAGACTGGGTCTACGTCCCCATCTGTCCACCAAAACATAGACGGCTATCAAAGACGCAATAATCGACACCACTGTAATGGAGCTTGCGCCTAAAATACTTATCACTTCTGATGCATGTGATGCGGCCTTCAAAATCGTCGGAGAAAAGAGGCTAACTCCATAGTACAGTACATCCCATGCAAACCAAAAAATCGAAATAAACAGGGTTCGTTTGATCAAGTTTTTCGAAAATAAACTACTCCATTTGGTAGCCACCGCTACTGGAATGTTAACGGGACCAGATTCGCCCGTAAGTTCGCGGATGACTCGTTGGGCAGCCTTTTCCTTGCCTTGGGCGGCCAACCACCGGGGTGATTCCGGAATTTGCCTTCGGAAGTATAAAACCACTAAGGCCAAAACCGCGCCAAATCCTACCATATACCGCCACGCATCAGCACCAAGTGGAAGGGCAGCTAGCCCCACAAAGTAACTAAGGAGAGACCCCATAAAGAATGCGACGGTTAACAGTCCGACCCGTCCTCCGCGTTTTCGGGTGGGATTAAACTCGGCTACTAACGTCGGAGATATTGTATAGTCTGCCCCGATTCCTAGCCCGAGGAGAAACCTAAAAGCTATGACTTCCCCAATATTCGTGCTCACAGCCGTGAGCAACGCGAAAACAACAAACGTTACTAAATCAATGACATACATAGTTCGACGTCCGATTTGATCCGTGAGATATCCAAAAATAATCATGCCGAGAAAATTGCCAATCAATATTGATGAAGCCACCAACCCAGTCACCAATGGGCCCAAACTAAAATCTTTTACGATGATCGGTAACGCGACTGCCACCACCGCAAGGTCGAACCCGTCGAGAAATGCACCGCCGGATGACAAAATATTAAGTTTCCTGTGAAACCCACGCATCCTATCATTTTCCAAGAATTGAATGCCCATAACCAACCTCCCCTGTGCACATTTGTGCCGATTAGATAATGTGTTCGCTGCCTTTGTATCATACTGTCCATTTCCCACAGAGATCAATCACCGAAATTTCTATGTTTTCGAAAAAGTGCATAAGAGTTTGCTAATTGACAATGATTGGCAGGTGATGAGCCAAGGTGGTCATCGTCTTGGTTATGGGCATTCGCCGCACCATACGCCGATAGATCGCCCCCAGGACGGTGTTTTTGATATGACTGGCGGCACCATGCACCAATGCTGCCAGGTTAAGGAAATCGAGGCATAAGTTTCCGTGGATCGAACGGATCGACTGCTATCCCGAGACAGAATTCGTAAATGGCTTAACTCCCCATTCGGATGGATGTGGATGCCCCATGAGCGAATCTTCTCCTTATTGAAACCCACCGGCTGCCCCCCCGATCCGGGAAGCCTTCGTCGGCCTCAAAATAGTGCTGAACAATGGAGCGTCACTGTGATGCCGTGCGCTGGGAGGAATTATTATGAGGAAAATCTGATGGCTCGGTGCACTAAGGAGGCCTGAAATTTTAACGTACGAATAGGACGGTTATGCTGGACAACGGCTCTGCGTCTTGCTATGCTTCGTTGGGCAACTCTAACAAAGGAGCGGAT
>JAKADI010000290.1 GCA_021820675.1 Bacillota bacterium
GTAAAGTCAAAGTGTGGACCAAAGCCGTGTCTCTATGGTTTAATTGTGGGATTCTCGCGGTAAAGAAGGGATTATATAATGACAGCAGAACGTTGTAGGGTTGGGGGGACACTTATCCTGGCATTGGGTCTTCACTAGACATCGCTAAGGTAGTCCGGATATTCGTCGGACGCACGCCTTTTATCCAGGTGGCATAAAGATTCATGAAATTTGGGTCGTGAATACGGGTTATAGTATGGATCCAGTCCTGTTTTATAAACGCAGTCAACGTCGGTTAGTGGATACTGGGAAGCCAGTCTCAGGTCTCAAGTTCTTTGTAGCTCCCATAAGTGCTACCTTAGCGGTTACAGATATTCGGTACAGTACGCGTAAGGCCCTTCTCCGGACCCGGGGGCAGGACAGCGGGCGGCTCGAAGAACAGCAAAGGAACGTACCGTGGCCACCTCTTCGGGAGGGTTGACCTTGAGGGAGCCACGGACAGTGCATCGTTTTACACGCGGAGATGGGTGAACGTAGATACGGCGAACGCCTAAAAGAAGGAGGGAGCGGCGATCCTCCCGCCCGCAGGGAGGAATCGTCGTACCGAGAAATGGCGATGGATATTTTAATAGCTCCCACCCGATTTTTGCCCAATGCGGGTTCCCAGGCTGTGGCGGATGCTTTAGAACGCGGCATTCGTCAATGTCAGGATACATCCGGCCTGATTATTCGACCAATTCCTGAAGGCGGGCGTGGCACCGTCGATATTGTGGTGCGTGCCCTGACGGGCCGAATTCGGCGATCTAATACCGTGAATGCTGTGGGGAATGTTGTGGATAGCCGCTGGGCTTATTTGCCCGATGGTAGCGTTATGATTGATGCCGGGGAAACATTGGGGAGTATAGATCCCGGTGATGTCACGCAAGGCAGTTCGTGGGGATTGGGACCGGTAATAATGGACGTACTCCGGTTCCACCCGCGTCAAATTATCATTACTTTGGGTGATGTGATGGTTCATGACGGCGGTATGGGTTTACTAGAGTACTTTGGTCTCCGTTTTGTGGATGAACAAGGTATCGATGTAGCCCGGGGATTGCGCGGGTTAGAACGTGTGCATCATATTGCTTCATGTGATTTTCGGATTCCGCCTGTACCTATAGTGGCACTATACCCTAGAGCGTTAAACTTAACCGGTAAAGACGGTGTAACCTATCTCGACGGTGGTCTAAAAGGATTTCCCTCTTACCAACTGCCTGTTATCGACCGTCAAATGCAGCAGTATGCGCGAATACTAGAAGATTTTTTTGCCATCCCTCTTTTGCAACAAGCCGGAGCCGGGGAAGGGGGAGGCCTGGGATTAGCCCTCATGGGAATGGGAGCCCAAGCTCGGCCAGCCGCCAATTTTCTTATGGACTTCCTGCAACTAGACCGGGATTTCCAGCAGGCCCGGTGGGTACTGACCGCGCAGAGGTCCTTGGACAAGACGCAAGGTGCGAGTGTGGTGGCAACGCTGGCTCGCCGATTATCCCCATTCTCTATTCCTCTCGTGGCAATCATTGAACGCTTAGGCGACCACTATATGCAGTTTTATAACAACAGTTTAAAAAACATATACCCATTATTGGATAAACCTCGGAGTGCTAGGGAAGTTCAGCGAATGAGAATTCACCTCCTAGAGCAAGCGGCTTACCGGGTCGCCATGTCGATGCAAGGCTAGGGCTAACGCACGGCTTGATACCGCCCGATCCCCTGGACTTCGTAGAAAGTCGCAAGGTTCCTGACTCGTAGATATTCAAGGTGTGCCAGTGTTTCACTCAGTGCAAATCGCCATTGGGAACGGGTTAAATTGCGTTTGAATAAGTGCTGGGCTGTTTCAAACGCAGTGCGCGGAACGCTTAATAAGTCAAGTATCCGCCCAGCACGCTCATTATGGTGCTTAATGAGTTCGTCGATTCGTCCCCCGACATCGTTGATAACCCCTTCGTGGGCGGGTAATCCCAGTCTCACCGGCAACATTTGCAGTTTGCGCAAGGACTCCAAATAGGAGGCTAAGGGATCCGGATCGGTATCGGGCCAAAAACTGATGTTTGGAGTAATCCGTGCCAATACTTGATCCCCTGTGAATAACAGTTGACGCTCTGGCCAATACAAAAGCAATTGATGATCGGTGTGTCCTGCTTGGTCGAGTAATTGAAATGGGCCCCAAGTGGTTAATGGGTCCAAAGGCTGAATGCGAGGATTCACAGGGAGATGGACAACTGCTTGCGTGAAGAACCGTTCCTGGTCAAGATATTCGGCCATATCCTGTGGCATTCCATGCAATGAAAAAAAAGTCATGAGGCTTTTGGGGGACTCATCAAACAACCGGTAGACTGTTTCGAGCTCTTGTTTCCACATAAAAAGGGGAGCTTGCCATAAATCCGCGGCAAAGTCAGCTAATCCGACGTGATCCGGATGAAAATGTGTAAGAAATACCGCACGGACTCGGCCATGCTCTAAGCCGAGATGCTGAGTAGCTTTCATCCATGCATCGCGCGCCTGTGGCGTATCCATGCCCAGATCGAGTACTAGATAGTCTTGATTTAAAGCAATCGCGTAGCTATAAAGATATTTTAACGGCAACGGAACTGGGATGGGAATCCGAAAAACGCCGGAAATAGGTTCAGTAATGTCGTCTGGATTGATATTAGACATGAAAAATTTCCCCCTTTAATCTATTACCCTACCGGAAAAAGTTGAATACGACAAGTATTGCGTTGCAGCATGAGGATAATTAACGATGTCGTTCCATTCATCATTCGAAGGTTTGAGAGCTAACCAAAGGTTAGATGGCCTAATCCAGACCCTTATCGACCTGGACTCTCACTTTTTTCGTTGAGGGTTTTATGGATGCTCCTTTCGTTCAAACGCAATCAACAAAAGATGTTACCGCCTTAATTATCGGAATTGCCGATAATCCACCATGCAACTCCTTAAAGAGTGCCATTAGCCAATGTTGTGGGCGATTGCGAATTCGGTTCGTTATTCATGATGCAACAGGAACGAGCACGATGGCATTTTCGGTTTGATGGAAAAGACATTTTTGGCCAGTTTTCGTGCTCCTTCTCCAACGCTCTTTGCCTAAACGTAGAGTTCAGTCCCAATGGGGTCTAGGTAGGGTTCCATGTTTTGTGGCTGCGTCTTTAAGCACAAGAGGTACTAACCTGTCCGTGTCGCTCATAATTTTTCTTTGACGGGAGGAATGGTCATGCGGCGCGGTAAAGAGTGGACGGCTTTTCTGTTTGGTCTTTTTGGCGTACTTCTAGGAGCCCTCATTGTTTATCAAACCTTTAGCCAAATCCCGCAATCCTTAAATTGGCCCGTAGTCAGTATTGCGAAGAAGGTCGATCCGTCAGTAGTCATTGTCTTAAATAAACAAAAAGACAGCACTCAGTTGCAGACTAAAGGGATTGGATCAGGCGTCATTTTAAACCGCCAAGGCGATATTGTGACGAATTATCATGTGGTGGCCAACGCCAATGCCTTGGTCGTGGTACTCTCCAACGGCAAACGCTATCATGCTCAGTTAATCGGTGAAGATGCACCTACTGACCTGGCTGTTCTGCGAATACACGCGAGCCACTTGCGTCCCATTGCGTTTGCCTCTTCTCGAACGATTGAGCCGGGTGAACTCGTGGTGGCCATTGGCAATGCCTTAGGATTGTCTCATACGGTTACCACAGGCGTGATTTCCGCCAAAGATCGGGTCATGTTCCGCGATGGCTGGGAGTATCATCTTATTCAAACCGATGCGGCAATTAACCCGGGAAATAGTGGGGGGGCATTGGTCAATTCTCAAGGGCAATTAATTGGAATTAATGCTAGCAAAATTGCCCAAACTGGAGTGGAAGGCATTGGCTTGCCCATTGCTCACCTGGTGATCATTGCTGTATAAGGCTTTGCGCGATCAGAAAATCCCTTGGATAACGAGTCTATAGTAACATATCTAACGAAACCGTCCGATTGGTCATCGTCTTTATGCCGAGTGCCCGATAATACGGTTGGATGGTCTTCTGCTTCATCTCGACGGATTTGGCCTGTTTTGTGCAAAACCTGGTGGATTGGGCCTTCGGAATAATCCTCTGTATTGTGCAAAATACGGTTGAACTACTGCCCGGGGTTTGAGGGTCCTTAATGCACATTCG
>JAKADI010000291.1 GCA_021820675.1 Bacillota bacterium
TGTATGTTCTAGCCGAGAATAGCCGTCGTACCATGAAACGATTTGTATGTTCAGGCACGAGTTCGCTGTTTCGTAACGGACGATGAGACCCGGTACAAAAAGTTTTTCGATAGGATCATGGCTATCAACGGCTTCCTGATCAACCCGTAAGGTTCCTCCCGGAAGAAGGTGCCATTGAGTGGTGAGCCATTTCGAAAGGTCGATGATCGCTGCGTGTGTTGGCACCTCCACATGTTGCCAAACCCGCGGGGATCCGCATGGTGTGACAAGAAGATGAAAACTGGAAGCTGTGGCGGGTAGTTGAAACTCGCGGCGGCGAACGGCGCATGCTTGTAAATGACGAACCATTCCGGATTCCGGTCGTACTTTTCCACAGAAAAAACAACGCCCCAAGGAATCCGCGGCAATTTCCAGACGTGATTCGGACATCAAGATCTCCCCGGCATAAAGACTTTGCTGCCCTTCGAGTGTACCTTCTTGCGAAGGTCCTGTCTAGGTATTAAAACCACTCCTGCGAAGTTGCCAGAGAGCCACAAGCGACAACGGGATAATTGGTGTAGCGTACGCTGATGATGTCTCTGTTTGTTTCCTCCTCGGTTGGCAAAAGCTAACGCCATAGCCCTTGTTTGTTCCGGCCACACTATGAGGGAGGAGGTGGTGGAGATGGGTTCAGATAACCGACCGGTGGAACCTGAGTCAGAAGAGGCCTTGGACAAATTAAAGCTGGAGATCGCGGATGATCTTGGACTAGATGACGACATTCGCAAGCGTGGGTGGGCAAATATGACTACACGTGAGGTTGGAAAAATTGGCGGGAATATGGTAAGACGCCTCATCAAAAAAGCCGAAAAGGACCTGTCGCACGAAGAACGATAATGTGAGAGCAAAAGGCTGCCATGACCAAGCAGCCTTTTTTGTTTATGGCGGGTGTCATGGAGTGCGTGCCTTATGCGTAAAGTGAATTAACCTGAGAGAGGAGACAAACACTATGAGTGTTGCGGTAATTTTACGTGGCTTTATTGCCGGGGCCTTGGCCTCGGCCCTGATTGCGTTTATTCTCGCTTTAATTGATTTTAATACCGTTCTAAATGGAATGGTCATTTCGGTGGCGCTATGGCTTGGAACACTGGCGGTGTCCGCAATTAGTGGTTGGGTTGCCGGTCGCGCGGCGCAACAAGCCGCGTGGATTCACGGACTGTTGGCCGCGATAACGGTATTCCTGGTCGGCAAGGTCATTTCCGAAAATCTGCATATGGGCACCGGTAACCATTTATGGATTGGTCTTAGCGTGTCGGTCATTGCCGGGATGCTCGGGGGCATGTGGGGAGCCAACGCTCAATATTAGATAAAGGTATGAATAAATTTCGCCAAATGGTGCATTCTGGAAGTTGAGGAGGATGTAACACATGGCGGGAGTTTCTATGAGTCTTATCGCAAGTGCGTTATCGTTGTCACTGTTAGCGTCGGGGAGTATTAAATCCTCACAACTTAACGGGGCTGATCCTGTGGCCGTTGCGTCATTACAAGCTGATCTTGACGTTCTTGGGTTTAATGCGGGACCACTTAATGGCCATATTTCGAGCGCATCGTACCCGGCCGTGGCTAATTATGTTACGCAATTTGGACAGGTGCCATCTCAGCCACTAACCAAACAAGTCGCACACATCGTGAAGTCCTTGCCGAATTTGGGAACGCACTTGTCGGGGGCTAGTGTCCTGGCAATTCAATCGTGGCTAGCGATGTGGCATCTGTATCAGGGGCCCCTTAATGGTCAGTCATCCCCTACCTTGATACGAGATCTAAACAAATTCCAACAGGATGCGGGTATTCCCGTTTCGAATCAGTTCGATGGCGAGACGTTATCAACCCTGGCACATTTGGCCACCATCGCTGCAGCAGTTCAACATCACTGGACTTACCAGGCTCAGCAGGGCGACCAGATGCGGCAATTAGCCTGGGCAACGGGTATTCCGTTAAAACGATTTGAAGCCATGAACCCCCAGCATGGAAAAACGCTCTGGGTGGGGCAAATTGTGCATTTTTCGATGCCACCCAAGCAAACGGCGCGTCGGTTACAGCATCATAGTTCTTCTCATCGGACTTCCCAGCATATTTCAACCCACTACCAACACCCTCCGGCCTCAACCGCAGTTTCTACTCCCAAATCGTCTCCGCCCTCTTCGTCCCCGCCTCCATCGGCGAAAAATTTGTCGCCTCACGCGCCGTCTGGGGTGCTTAGTAATATTCAACCGATTGCAGCTTTTGTGGTTTACAATCCTTCGAAGTCCGCTCTACAGGGGCTTTTTGAGGCTCAGAAGATGTATCCTCACGATCTCATCGATGTGGCGATTACTGGCCTTTGGGCCGTCGATCACCCTCGCACCATGAAGGCGTTGTCACAGAGTGGAAACGAAATGATCATGTCGGGATACACTGGTGTATCGCTGAATCAGTTACCTGGATGGGGGATTCGGCAAGAAATACAGTGGGAAGAGAGAGCTATCCATGACACCACCGGGAGCAATCCGGTCTTCGTCAGCCAAGCTGAGCCCTTTACCCAAGGAACGAGCAACCAAATAAATGCCCAGAATGTTATTAGTATGCCTCCCAATGTGATGGTCACATCCTCGCATTGGTTGGGTTCAACGGCTGTATCCTTGCTGTTGAAGCATTCCGATCAGGTTGTCGGATCGACCATCTATCCACAAAGTGTGGCAGCATGGAAGCAATTCTTTGGGCAATTACAGCGTCATCATTTTGTGTTTCTGAATTTAGGGCAAATTTGGGCGGGAGGCGCATAAAGCCGATGGTTTAGCCACATATTACTCCCAGATGGGATAAGGCCCATCTGGGAGTCACGCGTAAATTTTCAAAAAGGGTCTTCAAGGGATTGCTCGGCCTCTCGGATCATGACCTTTACCATATTACCACCGATTTTCCCGCCAATTCGTCCTAATTGGCGGCTCGGCATGTCGGCCCACCCTTTCTCCGCAATCTCATTGCTGAGACCGAGGTCGCTGGCAATTTCATATTTGAACTGATCACGAATTTTTTCCGATAACAATGAGGGACCGGGTTTTCGGCGGCTCATGCTTAATCGCCTCCTCTAGGGAATTTTGTCCGTGCACCTATAGTATGGCGGGAAAAGTTGACGGGCATGTTAGGAGGATCATGACACTGCATGGTAGATTTGCCGGTGACCATAAACCACGCTTGTCCACTGACTCGACGTTATGGGAACCTGTTATAATATCAACACAGTTGATGTTAGTAAGTGGGGGCATGGAGATGAAAGTTTCGGCAGATCACGAAAAACTTGTCATGTTGGGACAACGACGTTTCGACGGCTTTACGCCTTATCAAGTGGTCACCTTTTTGAACCAAATTTTAAAGGAACGCGGGGTCATTTTTGGGTTACGCCAGTTGGGCGACGACAACGAATTAACCATTTATGACATTTCGGACCATGGCAAAGAACCCTAAAATCGGAGTTGCGGGTGTAATCAAAAATTCTCAAGGAAATCTCTTGGCTATTCGTCGCGGCCATGAACCCCAAGAGGGAAGATGGGCCCTACCTGGCGGTCATGTAGAATGGGGAGAATCCCTTGCTCAGGCGTTAAGACGCGAAATTTGGGAAGAGGCGAGTTTGGAGGTTAACCCACAGAGATTGCTCTATGTAGCCGAAATTCGCTTACCCCACACACATTTTATTGTTCTTGACTTCGCCGCTACAATCGTCGGATCGGACCGAGTGAGTGCGTCATCGGATGCCAGCCAGGCTTGCTGGATTCCTGTCACTAGCCTCCAGCAATTCTCTTGGGCCGAGGGAATGGAAGCCTTCTTTCAGGATGACATGGTACGGGCGTATTTATGTCTATGATGCGGATGGGTAAAAAGTTTGTTGCGGTGTTGTTTCCCTCTGTGTTGGTAGCGGCGCTTAGTGCGTGTGGATCCAACGCGTATCTAATTCCGCCATCAGCGCAAAACGCACCTCCTCAGATTCTGGGAGATCAACAAGCCGTCGAGCGTCGTTTTCAGAGCATCCAATTTAATTTAAGCCGTGCTATTACGACCGAAGAGCGCGTTGTGACACAAGATCCAACGTATGCTCAGGGATATAGCCGGCTGGCTCAATTGTTTTGGGACAGCCATCAGCCTGAGG
>JAKADI010000292.1 GCA_021820675.1 Bacillota bacterium
GCTCTACCGGTCAATTACAGGTCAACGTGCGGAATCAAAGCCATCAGATTATCCTCCACACAGTCTATAAGGTGTCCAACTCGCCTACGAATCTTGTTGGCGCCCTCCTCATTGTCGTGCTTTTTTCCTTCGTCTCGATTTGGTATTGGCGCAAATCCCAAAGGCGGTATCAAGGCTCGCCTAAGAGGTGACACGGCAGAGTGCTCCTACACGGTATCGGACGTGATGGGAGTTTCCAGATGGCTGGGAGACGAGGCCACATCCGTCAGCCACATCCAGGCCAAATAAGCGGTGACCAAGGCCTTGCCATTGGAGCGGCCCACGACCCGAAACAACCAAATGAGACGTGTCTTCACACGTTTTGGCAATAACGGGTAGCGAACCAACGAACGAGATGCCAATGCGGCACCTAGCCACACCGCATGGGTCACACCCGATACGTGGCTGGGCAATGCTTCGGGCACCATGGCGGTCCACTTGCTTTCGAGCATAGCCCAAATATGCTTGCGTGCCCGCCTGCGTCCCTCTTTATCTTTCGACCAGTTCAGTCTTAAACTCCACCACATCAACCGCCACAAACTCGCTCGAGATTCTCGCGCTTGTCTCGCTTCCATGGTTGCTCCCCCATATCAGTTTTTCTTTTTCTGATGAAATAAAAGATAATGAGACCGCCATGGGGGTGATGCAGGCAATCGACCTAACATACCTATTCGTAGTGTCACCAAATAATGTTGGTGTATGCACACAAAGTATGAAAAATTTTCCGGACCTGGAAATTGTCATCAAAATGCCCATCCCTCGCCGCTTATATCGTCTCGAACAAAAAATTTAAAACGCGGTATAATACCTAGTGATGTACTCGGAATAAGGCAGAAGTCGTCTCCCAGTTTTGCCCGATAAACATTATGATGGAAGAGGGAGGTATTTGGCATGGCTGTAGCGGTAAGCAAAGATCAAGTTCTAGAGGTCCTCAAGGAGGTCACCGACCCTGAAATCGGTGTGAATGTCGTCGATCTGGGTTTGGTTTATAATGTCGACGTGCATGATGACGGGACAATCGACGTGGAGATGACCTTGACGGCACCAGGATGTCCGCTTCACGATACGATTAGCCGAACGGCTGAAATGGCTGTCGAAACATTGGATGGGGTCAAGGAAGCGCGCGTTAACATCGTCTGGAATCCCCCATGGACTCCCGATATGTTGACCGATGAGGGTCGACGTCTACTGGGTTTCTAAAATATTTGCGAGGTGACGAAATGTTAGATCGAAACGGGGTTTTGCGTGCGTTGGAAGATGTTCAGGATCCTGAACTCCACCAAAGCATTGTTGCATTGAATATGGTGCGCCAGGTCACAATTGAACCCGGTGGCCATGTTGCGGTAGATATTGCCCTCACTGTGGAAGGCTGTCCGTTGCATCAAAAAATTACCGAGGACGTCAACCACGTCTTGCGTCAATATCCCGACGTCACCGACGTGAGTGTTCATTTAAGCGTGATGAACGATCAAGAACGGAAGCAAGCTTTTCAAAGAGCGTTTGAGACGGCCCAAAGAGCCCGCACCCAAAATGGCGGGACTACGAGACCGAATGTCGCCTCTCCGAATTCCACCGCTAACAGGCAGCAAGCGCCATCTATCGGTGCATTGCCAGGGCAAGGGCCCGCACAGGGCATGATGTCGGACGCCAACAAGACTATTGTCGTGGGAATTGCCAGCGGAAAAGGCGGGGTTGGCAAGTCCACGGTAACGGCGAATTTAGCCATTGCATTGGGTCGATTGGGAGCCAAAGTGGGCGTCATCGACATGGATATTTACGGCTTTAGCCAGGGGCGCATGTTTGGGGCGAAAGAGAAGGCGCGCGCCAACGAACGGGACCAAATTATCCCTTGGCAGGTTCACGGTGTTCACTTGGTATCGATGGGGATGTTTGTGGAAGAGGGACAAGCGATAGTCTGGCGAGGCCCGATGTTAGGGAAGATGATGCAGCAATTTTTCACAGACGTGGCATGGCCTCCCCTCGATTATTTGCTCATCGACCTGCCCCCCGGCACCGGCGACGTGGCGTTAGACATTGCTCAGAAGGTCCGCAAAGCCAAACTCGTATTAGTGACCACTCCCCAGGAAGTCGCCACCAATGTGGCCCACCGGGCTGGAGACGTCGCCCAGCGCGCCCATCAGGAAATTATTGGTGTTATCGAGAATATGTCCTATGTTCTCTGCCCTCATGGCGAGCGCATGGACATCTTTGGTTCCGGAGGCGGAAAGGCCTTGGCCGATATTTTCCATGTGCCTCTTTTAGGCCAAATTCCTCTTGAAGCCACCGTCCGCGCAGCGGGCGACGAGGGAGAACCGGTTGTCGTTTCGCATCCTCAGTCCTTATCCAGCAGTGCCTTTCTTGATATCGCAGCCCGCATCAAACGTCACGCGGAACAAGAAGCCGCAGGGTAATCCCCCGCGGCTTCTTGCCTTCTGTGGGTGTTGTTCACGGCGCCGATGTGCCTTCACGCCCGTACTGATCTTCCAGCCGCACCACGTCATCCAATTCGGGTGTTGACACCTCCATGACGTCCACGTCGGTCATGGCCGTCAAGCGGTGATGAGTCAATGGCGGGATTTCAATAGCCTCGCCTGGACCCATCCGCTTAACCTGGCCATTTAATAAAAGGTCGGCTTGTCCGGCAACGATGTACATACTTTCGTGCTTGACCTTGTGATACTGAAGACTTAATGACTGTCCTTGGTTCACATGAATCAGTTTCCCTACATAACTGTCAGTTACAGCCCACCAGAGTTCATAACCCCAGGGTTTTTCTACGCGTTTCATCAATCCACCTTCGTTTCATAATGGTTCGACCCTTACCCAACGGAATCTTTTTTGGCGGAAACACTGTACACCAAGGGTTTTTGATGAATATCAACAATTGTGAACCTTGCTTGCCGTAATAGCCCAACCATCTTCGATAGGGGAATATAGTGAGGATCGGGCCAAAACTCCGTAATAACGATATTTCCGTCATGCCTTAGGACGCGCGCCGTCTCCTTTAGCGCTTGGGCACGGTGCACGGCCGGAATTTCGCCCAAGACCGTCACCATGACAACTCGGTCCATACTGTTATCGGTCCACGGCATGTCCAACACATTGGCAGTGGCGAGTCCGGTTCGCGACATCAGTCCACCTTGGCTTAAACGGTGTTCGGTCTTGGCGACCGCATCGCTTTGAATATCGACACCAAAGGCCTGTCCACCTTCGCCAACCCGTTTGGCAATTTCCTCTAAAATCACACCGACTCCGGTACCCACTTCAAGGACACGCAAACCTTTCAAATCACCAGCTAAACGGAGGGCGTCATGGTAACCAAAATAGGAAATGCGTAATGGATTTGCCAGAAAAAACTGTTCGATCTTCATCGGCATCGGCTTGGGCCGTAATTTTCCATTGATTCGCACTGCGACAAAGCCCAAGCCTAATGCTCCCAACACGCCCCATCCCCAACGTTTCACCGACACCGCTCCTTTATCTCTGGTGAGTATCGACCATTTCTTGGAACACGTCGCATCGACCCGGGCATTCCAAGCAATCTTCAGATAATCTTCAGGGTCCTTCTCTCATGATATAGCAAGAATGCCCTAATTCATCCTTGAAATTCTGAATTTTCCCAGACAATTTTGGTAACTAGGCAACGAGGGCAAGACGGAATTTTTCCGTCTAACCCCCGTGCGATCTGCCCAAACATTGGATCGTGTGTTCTTAGTCGTTAGAATACAACGTATTGCGGGTATGACGCCAATTCACGGAGGTCCGGATTACATCCCAGTTAACCCGGTCCTTATATTGGTCGATGACCCTAAACAGTGACTGAATTAAGGTGTCAGACAATAAGTGGGGTACCAGACCCAAGTCTACCAGCTTCGTATGGCGGGCACGGTAATAGTGAGTTAAGGCCTCGGTTCGGGGATCCTCGGCCAGTTCCACGTTGACCGACCCGGGATAGGTTTGAGCCACAAGTTCAGCTAACTGTTTAATGGAGAATTCTTCGGTGAACTGATTGAAGACGCGGTACTCACCGCGTTCGGGAGGATTTTCCGATGCAATCTCAATACAGCGAACCGTGTCCCGAATGTCCAATATCCCCCGTTTTTGTTCCCCTAGACCG
>JAKADI010000293.1 GCA_021820675.1 Bacillota bacterium
CACGCGCGCACGTGGTCCGCGGTATACCTCGCTCGCGTACACAGACCATGACCTTGGCTCACTGCCAGCACCCTCGATGGTGTGCGTCCGGGTGCTCTAGGGTTCTCCTCGCACGAGGGGCGGGCGGAAATCGCGTGAGGGTATCGCCACCATATAGTGTATTTTGTCCACGGACACGTAATCGCCGTCACGGAAGTCCTAGCAAACCCCACACGGTGCCCATTACCGCAGTATTGCGCGGCTGGTCTTTGAGTTGATCCACGCACGGGAAGGGAGGGATCTCTTCGCACCAGCCCCTCCCGCCTTCACCTGAGACGGGCAGTGCGCGGACATTGTGTTCAATAGGATATAAAAATACCACATAGGCCAATATTCCCCATATCCGTCAGGGTAAGGGCACCCGGCCCCAAATGGCCTCGCCATAATAGATGTGTCGTTTTTCGGCGGGCTGGGTTTGGCTGGCAATCTGCTCTCCCCGTTTTTCGAGGTTTTGAAGCAGATGTACCCGTTCGTGATAAGGCAGACGAGCCAGTGTATGCTGAAAAAATGCGGCGCCCTTGACAAAAAAGGTAAAAAACGCGCGATAATCTTCTGCCGTGACTGTCACCGGAACGGGCCACCTCGTCACATCCTGCAAGGAGGCCTGGTGAAAGGCGTTTTCCAAACGGCCCGGCGGGAGACCATTGCGCTCCCCAAACGATAATCCAAACTCCTCGGCCAATTCACTTAGGGGCCTCAACCACAAGGCCACCATTGGGATTTCACGAACTTCCATATTGGGTGGCGGCACTAACGCGGCAACCCGCCCTCCCGGTTTGGTAACCCGGGCCATTTCCTTGACCGCTGCATCGACGTCCGTAAAGTGGAGGACTGCCACCGCCATGGTCAGATCGAACTGCTGATCCGCAAACGGTAAATCTTCGGCCCGTGCCTTAACAATCTGGACATTGGATATGGCCCGGCGCTCACATTTGTCTTGCAAGTGGGCCCCCATCGCGGCCGAGGGCTCCACAGCCACCACCTGACCCCCCGGTAAAACACGTTCACAGAGCCCCAGGTCCACACACACCCGCCCAGTACCGGCCCCGACTTCCAACACTTGCATCCCCGGCTTGATGGGCAGGTGGTCCAAAAAATCTCGGGTGGCCTGCTCACTGTCCGGACCCACAACGTTGAAGACAGTATCATAGTCCATAGTGCGAAAGACATCCCAGCGTTGCTGATTGGCCCGCCAGGCCAACTCACCGGATTCTTCCAGAACTCGCTCAATCTCCGCCAGCACGTGATGCCCCCGCGGCGTTAACCGCAACATCTCCCCCTTGCCTGTGAGCGATTCTTTCACGACTCCCATGCGCAAATACAAAGACAATTGATCGGCCAGCAACTCCTGCACCCACGGCCGATGGCTCACACCCGATAAGAATTCGGCACGGGGCAAACGGCGGAAATACCGCAGGGCGTTGAGATCCTCGAACGACCAAATAACATGAAACACACGGACCACCGCATGCAGACCCCAGGACTCCTCGGAAGCAAATTGCGTCAGTGTGGCCAGAGCCTGTTCCACATAGCTTTCGGTGACCTGGTTGGTGTCCGACTGCCTATGTACGGTAAACAACGCCATCGACGTCAAGACCGCCTGAAACAGATGGGCAAGATACAGGGTGGACAAGGGATAGATCGGCCATGTTGTCTGCGCGTCACTCACCTGCGATGCTAAGCCTGTCGCCATATCCTCCAACCGCCGCTGCGCTTCGCGAGTGATCTCCGCCTGCCATTCGCCGTGCATCCAGGTATCCATCACCACCCCTTGGCTATACGCCCTGCGCACCAAGGCGACCAAATCGGGATCGGTGATAATTTGCCAACTGATGGAATATAAGTTGCGTGCCGTCAGTATGAAAAACCTCCTCCGTATCATTAGTAATGTACAAGAGCGCGACCCTCTATGGCTGAAGGCTCTGCTCCCTGATGCACCATCAGGATAAGGTCCGAAAAAGAATCAAGTGGTTGCGACCCGCTATGGTGCCACGGGAAACATACTGCAAAGTTCCCCTGACAGCTCGATAGCGCTCAGGAGACATATCATCCCTTATCCCCTCCGGCAAGTTCCTCTACGCTGCGTGTCAATTTAGTCACGTTCGAGAGAATACCCATGTATCCCCATTACTCAACAAGTTGCCACTGAGCCATTACCCTAATTTTCGTCCGAAAATTCTCAACACACCGCGGGTCCATTGCCGTGAGTCCGCAAAAACGATTCCACATCCTGCGATGACAAATCTTCTCCGGTATCAACATGCTTCCTGGGCAGAGATGCTTGTTTGCTGACGGGTGGTCGAGTTTTTGGCGTGGGGACGGACAATCCGTAACAAAATACCCCATTTATGCTCTACTGTAGGGTTGCACAAATTGTATCATATTGCGTCGCCTCGAAGTCTCACGTCGAAAAACCTGCCACAAAAAATTCCCCATGTGACATCATGTTACATATACCCATTTATGGATCACGGATCCGGAACAAGCCTGTCGCGAATCATGTCGATCGATTGCTGATGTAAAAACTTTTATAATTCGACATTCGACAAAGCCTGATGATTACCTGGTGCTATGACCTGGCAGGAACTTCCGTATTAGCCCGTGTCGAAAGCTGTGGATACGGTGGGGATAACGTTGTGTAAAATGTGTGGATATGGTCAGGGAATGCGGGAAATCATGGAGATAGCAAAGAAGAAAGGTGTGAACGATTTACTTTAATCCTTTAATCCTAAGTGAGAAGACGGGAGGGGTCGTAATGGATAAACGATGTCCAGTTTGCAGTTCGGGGGATATAGTGAGGACAGGGCCATTAACCATTGAGGGACCGCGGGGCAGTTTGACCGGGGCCCAGGGATGGCTGTGCACCCTATGCGGGAATCTGCAAGTGATGGTGCCCCAAGCGATCCTGGTGCGTCTATATCCTCCAGCTGTCCGCTTGTTAACGGAATCCCGGCGAAACCGAGTTTTGGCGAAGCGACGATGGCGAAGGAAGGCTCACTCGACGTAACACCCGCGTTCGTCAGAAGGAGCCGCTTAGGACGGCAGGCACCGCAGTCATAAGATGGGACGTGGGGTTGTCAAAGAATTTATGGCCTATAACCTGCAGCAATCGGCTCATCGGACCGAAAAGACCATTATTGACGCCCATGACAACATCCTGGCGCGAAAGCTTATTCCGGAATAGAGATGAAGGCCGTCATTTGTCCTAAGTGGACTAATTTTCCAAGGGCCCCTGACGAACATCACGCTCGGTTGTCGTTGCACGGAGATCATACCGTGAAAGAATAGGGTCAGTTGTTTGGTTTTGCTCCAACTCCTTCCTCGCCGTCGAAGCGTCAAGGATGGTGCTCAACATACTCCAAAATCGTGCCATCAGGATGTTGTACCGTCAGATTTGTTCCCGTCGGCACCCGAGTCAGGCCACGAATGACTTTGCACCCGGATTTCAGTAGGTAGTCATAAAATTCGTGAATGGTATCCACTTTAAAAGTGGCTTGGGTATGACGAAACGGCTCCAAGTCCGGATCGGAACCTGCCAAAATTAACATGTTGCCCACCACCGCCAATTCCAACTCCGCTCGAGAATGCTTAAACCTCAGAGTAGATGTCTCTCCCCAGAGACTTTCATAAAAATTCAGGGCACTGTCCATATCATTTACATACACCCGTACGTACGTTTGAAGTATCTTCATTCGACAAGCCCTCCTCTCCGAGCCAGCGAAACACTCATACAGACTACGGCCCTTTAACCGTTTCAATAGTTTTGCTGCACCTATTTTGCCCCAGAATGACAAGGAGGCCAAAAAGACTCGCGACCCATCTCGCATTCCGGAATTCTTCAAGCGAACCCCTACGACGCGCTTAACGCGACGCAGGGGAGAATTTGTGAATATCGGCACCTACCACCACGATACACGCCATTTGTCCTCTGCGAGCATCTGCAACCGGTGAGTGTTTGAGCAGTTCATGGTTCAAGACTTCCCGCTTCCGATCCCTGGTCGGAAAGGTCATGATGCAATCCCCATGTGGATCCCTAGGTCCAGGTTCTTTCGGTAACGTGCTCATGGGGCACCATCATGGCCTAGCGTCACCCTATCAACTGTAGCGTGCTGTCAC
>JAKADI010000294.1:0-1488 GCA_021820675.1 Bacillota bacterium
TAAAATAATCATAGCTACCGCCACGCCGACTGACGGTGTTGTCGCGGCAACCAAGATACTGACCGCAAAAATAATTGCACCGAGATAAATGAACAATTTTCGATTAAGGTCTCCCCATGTCCAACCTAGCCGCGTCATCCCGTCAGACGCCCAGCCTGCGAAATTTCCGGCAAAGAAGGCAACAATAAAGGGGAGGGCACTTAAAAAACCGGCTTCAACAAGATGAATGTGGCGATATTTCACAAAATAAGTCGGTAACCAAGCCAGAAACATGAACTGGCAGTAAGGGAGAGCGAAATAAGGAATGATGAATGCCCAGACTCTTCCACTGGATAGCATCCGCGAAATGGGAATCGTAGGTTCCGAGGCCCGCTGTTGTTCCTCGTCCCGGTTCGAAGGCATCGTGGGCTCTGGATCGCTACGGGGCGAGGCGTAATTCAGCCAAACGATTGCCAGTATCACCCCGACTCCGCCGAATACGATGAAGATCCAGGAGACGCCGAGGGAATGAGCTAAAATCGCGCCGAAAAAGGTGCCTAAGGCGGGACCCAGACTGGATGCTGACTGAATGAAAGCATTGTAGCGTCCACGTTGTAGCCGGGTGGGCACAGCACGGGCCACCGCTGACGCCGTGGAAGGCAAAAATGGCGCTTCGGTAATACCGAGCAATACCCGAAAAGTACCCGTTAACCACAGCACCGTGGGGGCTATGGGGGTCAACAACGTGAACAGAGACCATCCGCCAGCGGAGGCACCCAACATGCGACGGGGCCCCACTTTGTCCGACAGCCAGCCTCCGAGAGGCTGCATTAGCCAATACCCAAACTGAAAAGTACTGAGCATAATGCCTAATACAGCGGGGGCCCAACTGAACTGTTTCTGCCATACCGCCGCTGCAATCGAAAAATTGCTGCGGTCAGCCCACATGATGACATTGGCAATGAACATAAAAGCGACAGTCATGGACCAGTTTACTGGTCTTACTTGGGGTTGGAGAATCTCTTGAGTACCGATCTTGCTTCCCATCATCATCTCTCCCTTCCGATCCTACAGTCGTCACTTGGTTTCGCTTTCCAACTCATCTCCGATCGTGACCCTGTAACCAACAATGTTAAATACGAATGTTCCGACTAGCGGCACAAATTAAAAAAGAGAAATAATAAAACGACGCTCGGAGAAAGCGCTGACAACCACGAAGCTATGCGTGGGACGTTATTTTGTATCCTTCACCGACTCCCGCTGTAAGTGGGTTAAGTCATACCAAGGGTTGGGAGTTGGACGGTCTGGCGATATCGTGGATCCACGTAGCCGCGAAAACCTCGGCCTATTGGGGGCTGTCTCAAAAGGCCCTTGCCGTGAAAGTTTCTCCCACTGCAACTCAAAATGGTGGGTGCAACGTGAACTAACTCCTCCACTTCTTCGGAGAAAACGAGTATATTTTAGGGACGGCATCACTATCAACAGACCTTTTTGAGACAGCATCACGCA
>JAKADI010000294.1:1498-4152 GCA_021820675.1 Bacillota bacterium
CCAATGGGAATATTTCGTGCATCACCGGACCTAGCACGACCATCCGCAGTGCGAAGATCCCGGGAGGGTGGAAAGCGCGTGCAAGATGGTCTTGAAACAATGGCAAAAGTGGGAACGGCATGCGCTAGCTCGAATCCAGGGCACAAGCGACGACCACCTTCCGGGCCTGTTATCGCTCAGGTTGGGGACACTTTTGGGCAAAGCATCTCTGCCCTCAATTGGTATCAAAAAACGTTGATTTGTCGTATGATCACAAATTGGAGATGACCCGTGACAGAGTTTATGATAATGACGTCCTTTCTTTGAGCTGCAAGCCGACGAACTGTCGTCGGCCTGGGCGGGGGATGCTGGAAGGCATGATTGGGTTTTTTTGAGACGAAGCGATAGAACGAAAAACGAGGTGAAGGTATTGACAGAAAAATCCAAGGCCGTGGGTAATCCCGTGGCCGATATCAAATCGCGAATTGATAATCCGACACTTCTCGCTCAGAGGCGCGATCAATTGGTGCAAGTCACCACACATTTGTTCGAAAATCAAGGGTTTGACGCGACCAGTGTCGAAGATGTCGCTGGACAAGTTGGGCTGACCGTAGGGGCAATATATCGCTATATTGGGCGCAAGGAAGATCTGCTCGTATTAATTTTGGAGGATCTGATGGAACGCTATGAAAGCAGTATCGCGAAAGCGTTAGCAGGCAAAAGCGATCCGCTGGACCGCCTTCAGTCTGCTCTGACCGGATATTACCGCGTGATCGACGCCGAAGGTCGAAAGGTTCTGATTGCATACCGGGAATCGAAGCATTTGACCGATGACGGTCGCGAATGGCTCAAAAGGCGAGAATTGGAAACGAACCGGATTTTTGAACGGATCATCGCGGACGGAATTGAAGTCGGTGTATTCCAGCCCGTCGACCACACGTTAGTAACATACAATATCATCATGTTGGGCCACGCATGGGCTCTCAAATACTGGTTTTTCCGTGATCGGATGACGATCGATGAGTATATTGAGAAACAATCGGAGTGGTTGTTCCGCGACGTGATTAGGCCCCAAGCAGCTCATTAAGGCGTTACAATGGTTTTAGGGGACTGTGGCGATAATAATGACACCCGTAATCTTTGGTGATCCTAATTTTTGGCTACGAGAACCCGTCAACCAGAGACCAAGGGAGGAATGAATTGTCTCGGATTGGTTTCTAATTCAAAGCGTTGGATGCCACTCTCCCAATTTAATGCACCAGGCCTTAGCTGCTGTGCCAAAGCGTGCTGCTGAAGGATGGATTATTACTTTAACGAGAATGAGACCATTTCGGTGAGAATCGCTTGCTTTATTTGATTGGACGAAACGGAATTGCATACGATGATTAACTTGCCAATTCAGAGCTTCGACATAGAATTAGCAAAAATTAATCATTTGATTCGTTAATCAGTTTACTTAATGCTTCTGTGGCAATTCGATAGCCCTATTAATTCCCTGAATGTCGTTGTCGTTAGCTCAGAGTCCTCTCTTCGGTTCGTCATATCAGACGGCAATAAGCAGGAACCTGTGTGCGGGATATGAACATAATCGGTGTCGTGCTTTATTGACCTTATCGTTGACAAATACGGCCAGAGCAAGATACTATCACCTTAGTAAGTGAATAATTGCTAACAGGAAGTGAGCCGATGAAAGCAGTCATGGAAGGCATTCGCGTTCTCGATTTGACCCGGCTCTTTCCTGGAGGGTATTTAACGACAATTCTTCGGCAAATGGGTGCCGAGATCATCAAGGTGGAACCGCCTTGGGGCGATGATGCCCGCACTGAAGAACCGTGTGTTGACGGGAAAAGCTATTATCATCAAGCGATAAACCGTGGCAAAAAGAGCTTAGTTCTGGATTTGAAACAAGCTGATGGGGTGGATGTATTGCGGGATTTGGCCCGCGGTGCCGATGTACTGGTTGAGAATTTTCGACCTGGGGTGACTCAGAGACTGGGGATTGGACCAGAGGACATTCGGATCGTGAACCCTACGCTCTTTTACTTATCACTAACCGGGTATGGGTCCCAGAGTTCACGGGCCCAAGAGGCGGGGCACGATCTGAATTATTTGGCGACCACGGGGATGCTCGAAATCTTGGGTATGACGGACCTTGTTCCAGGGCTGTTTGTCAGCGACGTCGTCGGCGCTTTGTTTGGGGTTATTACCATTCTTGCGGCTCTCTATCAACGAAAGCAACTAGGCTTATCACCTGCAAGTGCGGAAGTCGCATTTAGCGATGCTATACAGCATATTGCAGTCTTACAGCAGGCACACTTTCGGGTGGCGGGCACTCCGCATTTACCCATGATGAAGTGGCCCAGCTATCATATTTACCGGACGCGTGATGGGAGGCATCTCGCCGTAGGCGCTATCGAGCGCCGCTTTTGGGTTGCCTTTTCAGGATTGGTGGAACATCCCGAGTGGTCGGACCGCGGCCGGGATCCGACATTGGTCGGCGAGGTAGCGCATCTTGTCGGGTTGAGGTCGTTAGACGAATGGATTGACACGTTTCGCGGCCATGATTGTTGTGTGACGGCTGTCCGTGGCTTTCAAGAGGCGATGTCGGACCCGGGGCTGAATCCGGAGCCAATTCCGCCGAATCAATGGCTGCGATGGGAACATGAATCGGTCCC
>JAKADI010000295.1 GCA_021820675.1 Bacillota bacterium
CCGCTTGTGATGTTTGGAATGACACTGCTCTCGAAGTTTCAGGCGTGGACCCAACCCTTGTGGGTTATTCTCATTGCCTTTGCATTATGGGCTGTATTTGCCCATAACCCTGGGGCTATTAGTGCATGGACTCATTTTGGAGGCCATTCCGCATCAGGGCCACATTTTTCATGGTTGCTTGCGGCTACGGCAGGAGGGGTAATGATGTCCCTAGTCGCTCAAATCGGGGAGCAAGCCGACTATCTCCGGTTTATGCCCGATCAAACCAAGTCGAATCGTACCGCTTGGCTTTGGGCTTTGGTTTTAGCTGGCCCGGGTTGGATTCTCATTAGCACCCCACAGAATATCTTAGGCCAGTTTTTTACATCCTTTGTCGTTGGCAAGGGATTGGCATCGCAAGCGGATGTGCCGGTGGTGATGTTCACGCAGGCTTTTCACAGCGTTATTCCTAACGTGGGCACGGCATTAACCATTGCAACGATTTTGGTGGTTCTTTCGCAATTGAAAATTAACGTGACGAATGCCTATTCCGGATCTTTGTCATGGTCGAATTTCTTCTCGCGCACGTTACATCGTCACCCCGGCCGGGTGGTCTGGCTTATGTTTCAACTGGCCATTGGGCTGTTGATTATGGAAATGGGTATTTTCGGGGCGATTGATAAGGTGTTAGGGTTTTACTCCAATGTGGCCGTGGCATGGATTGGGGCGGTCGTGGCCGATTTGGTGATTAACAAAGGTCTTTTGAAAATTAGTCCACCGGTTGTGGAATTCAGGCGGGCCCATCTCTACAACTTTAATCCTGTAGGATTTGGTGCGATGATTATCGCCTCAGTCATCTCGTTAGCCGCTTATTTCGGTCTGTTTGGAACGGCTCTGGCAGCATTTTCCTCCTATCTGTCTTTGGGTGTGGCGATGATAGCAGCTCCGCTTATCGCCATTATGACGAAGGGTAAGTACTACATTGCCCGTGAAAGCGACGCAGAAAAGGAGATTACCGAAGAATTAGAGCTGGCTAGAACGACGAGTCAATCCACCTGTGTCAGTTGCGGTTTTGATTTTGAACAACCCGACATGGCTAATTGCCCATTTCATGAGGGCTCCATCTGCTCCCTTTGTTGCACCTTGGAGTCAGCCTGTCACGACATGTGCAAATTACCGCAAGGAGCCGGCTTGCATATTAAGTTTGGCGAAGAAGCTGTGGTCGACGAATAAGGGCGATAAGGACGTGATCAAAAAAGAGAGGAGCGAACTTTTACGATGGTTAAGAAGCACGCCGACTTAGATGCGGCAGTTGCAGACCAAGCGACTGTGGTGTGGCAAAGTGTCGTAGAAATGCTCGCCACGTTATTGATCCCGCGAGATATACGGCCTGCTGTGCACGTTGTGTTGCCATCGACGACGCAGAAAGAGAACGTCTTATGATGAAGGCAGATATAACCAATTTATCCCTTCGCGAGACGTTAGATGCTGTTAGCGAAAAAGAGTTGAGTGTCCATGAGATTTTTACGGCCTATCATGAGCAAATCGTCGATCGCAATCCCGTCGTGAATGCTTTTACGGCGATAGAACAGGTTCCACCCGTTGAGGTCCGTATGGGTCCTCTCTCCGGCATCCCTGTGGCCATCAAAGATATTTTTGACGTAGAAGGTTATCCGACTACCGCCGGCAGTGCATTTCTTGAGGAGATTCCAGAGGCGGATGCGGTGGTTGTGGCCCAGCTGCGAGAAGCCGGTTGCCTTGTCATGGGCAAGACCAATACCCACGAATTTGCTATGGGCGCAACTACCATCAATCCTCATTTCGGGGCGGCCCGCAGTCCGTGGGATACCGCACGGATTGCGGGAGGCTCGAGCGGCGGGTCAGCTGCGGCAGTGGCAGCTGGGATGGCGATAGTCGGCTTGGGCAGTGATACGGCCGGATCGATTCGTATTCCCGCCGCATTGTGTGGTGTGGTTGGATTGAAACCGACGTATGGGCGATTATCTTGCGAAGGGGTTGTTCCGCTCAGTTGGTCCTTGGACCATGTCGGCTTTTTAACGAAAACGGCGACGGACATGACCGAGGTATTCAGGGTTTGGGATCCCAACGTGTTGGATAGCAGCCGTCTGTCGCCGTCGCGTGTGGGTGTCGTCCTGACGTCGATTGAGTCTTTGCTCGATGACGCGGTACGTCAAGGCATGAAGGAAGCTATTAGGATGGTCGCACATCTCGGCCACTATACGGAGGAGACCGTCTTACCATTATGGGAGCCAGGATTGGGCGCGGCGTTTATTTTGTCCCGCGTAGAGGGAGCGAGTTATCACCATGAGTGGTTGGAAAAATATCCCGAACAATATGGAACCGACGTCCGCATCTTGTTGGAAGCGGGACGACGTTTTTCGGGCGTGGACTATGTGAATAGTTTGCGATTGCGTTCTATGGTCATGACGGAATACCAGGCTTTATTTGAGCGCTTTGACTTCTTGATGCTGCCGACCGTCAGTATTGAAGCGCCGCTTATTGTAGAGCCCTCAACGCGTAATGTCCTGACCCAGTTGACCTCACCCTTTAATTTCTCAGGCCTGCCCGCCATCTCAGTACCTTTAATACCCCGAGGGCGCGAGCTGCCGGTGGGAATCCAATTTGTAGCGCCTTGGGGACAAGAGCATCGCTTGCTGGCATTAGCACAGCAATGGGAACAGGTTCGCGGGCCTTTTCTTAGTCCGGTTGTATAACACGTGATAACAGGAGGAGCGATAGATTATGAAGAGTCCGGAGTTCAAAGATTTTAAGGAGATTGCTCTGAGTCTGGGATTGCAGTTAAACGACGAGGAATTAGGTCAATATTACAGCGCGCTTCAGCCATCTTTTGATGGCTACGTGCAACTTGAAACGTTAAGTCAGGAAAAAGGCACACCATTTAACGACGTGCGAGAAGGGCATGTGGTGGATCCTCAGGATAATCCGCTGGGTGCATGGTACTGGAAAGGAGAAATTGTTGGCGCTAAGACGGGAGTACTCGTCGGGAAACGCGTCGTTATTAAGGACAATGTCGCCGTCGCGGGTATGCCACTCAGTAATGGCACGTCCCTTATGGCAGACTTTCGTCCCCGTGAGGATGCAACGGTCGTCCAACGCATCCTTGGTGCAGGCGGTACAATCGTTGGCCAATCGGTCTGTGAGAATCTCTGTTTTTCGGGCAGTAGCTTTACCAGTGATACAGGGCCTGTCCGCAACCCCTATGACCCATCGAGATCGTCAGGAGGCTCTTCTAGTGGCAGTGCCGTATTGCTTGCCACGGGTGAAGTGGATATGGCAATCGGCGGTGATCAAGGGGGCTCCATTCGCATTCCCGCCGCATGGTGTGGGGTCTTTGGCCTAAAACCGACATGGGGACTTGTGCCGTATACAGGAGCATTTCCTATCGAACCCAGTTTGGACCATTTAGGACCCATGGCCCGCACGGTTCCCGATGTCGCTCGTCTTCTTGAGGTGATAGCCGGGCCCGATGGAGATGATCCGCGCCAGAAGGGTATGACGTTTGCCTCTCCCGGCCATTATATGGCTGCTCTAGGCCAAGAATTAAGAGGCTTTCGTCTTGGGGTCGTAAAAGAGGGATTTGGATGGCCGCAGTCTGATCCGCGTGTTGACGATATGGTATGGGGTGTCTCGGAAAGCTTGCAGTCAAAGGGCGTTAGCGTCGCATCTGTTTCTATTCCTTGGCATCGTCAGGCTATGCTCGTATGGAATGCGATTGCTGTGGAAGGTACATGGGCCGTGATGATGAAGGGCAATGCATCAGGATACGGTTGGAAGGGTCGTTATTCCGCAGACCTTATGTCCTATTGGGCGAAAGCATGGCGCCAAAATGCAGCAGCATTGCCGGCGACGGTCAAGCAGTTGTTGCTGGTAGCTTCGTACATGGAAGAACATACCTCTGGGAAGTATTACGCCATGGCGCAGAATTTAGCAGGGGAACTGCGCTCGGCCTATGATAAAGCTTTAGAGGACGTGGACTTGCTTGTGATGCCTACTCTTCCGATGACGGCAACACTGCTTCCAGGTAAGGATGACCCCATAGCGGAACAATTGAACAAGGCTTTTGAAATGGTGGTGAATACCGCTCCTTTTGATGTGAGTGGGCATCCCGCCATGACGTTGCCATGTGGT
>JAKADI010000296.1 GCA_021820675.1 Bacillota bacterium
CCGTCAGACCCGATCTGGAGATTATTCCGGTGCGGGGTAATCTTCAAACGCGCCTGAGAAAATGGGAAGAAAATGGGTGGGAGGCATTGGTATTGGCTGCGGCAGGGGTCTATCGCTTAGGGTGGGACCGACTCATTTCAAGTCATCTTGACCCTTGGATATGCGTTCCGAGTCCAGGCCAAGGCGTTATCGCGGTGCAAATATGCGCTGATAATACATTCCTACATTCCCTTCTTGAACCGTTTAATGAGGTTCCGACGGCTATTACGGCGATTGCGGCCCGGACTGTCTTGGCTGAGATTGGAGGAGGGTGCCAAATTCCCCTGGGAGCCTACGCAGAATGGACTAACGACAAGGATATTACAATCCGCGGAAAAGTTGCTGATCTGACAGGGCAGCAGACCATTACACGGGATGTGACAGGACAGGGTCGGGATGCACAGTTATTGGGAAGACGGTTGGCTCGGCAACTCATTGATGCTGGGGCATTACAGCTTTTGTAAGGGAGGGGAGTCATGGCGTCACAAGTTCATTTTGTAGGGACCGGACCGGCAACCCGGGCGGAATGGCTTACGAAAGAGGCCTGGGATGTTATTCAACGGGTCGATATGGCGTTAATCGTTGAGGATGCTTGGCCACCGGAACTTTCATGGCCATGGTCTGCCCCAAGGGAGTACGTATCTTCTCAAGAAGTCCTGGGGCGCTTGGAATTCTTGTCGTCCCAGGGGCAGCAGATAGCGGTTATGGTTCAGCAATCTCCTGCGCATCATCCCTTTATGAGCAGTTGGATTACATGGGCCATGAACTATGACGTGATGGGCTCTATTATTCCTGGACTATGGGATATGACCGTCGCCTTTGATCTGAATGGATTTTGTGTCACCCGCTCCTTGGAAGCCCGCTATCGAGGCCAGTCTGTCTTACACCTCATTGGGGGTGAAGAGCCCTCACCGGCGGGACAGACCTGGCATCTCTCATCTACAGGGGAATGGTACCCGGACGATTATCATGGAAAAATGCCCTATCTCACGGTTATGGCGGGGGATCCTCAGCCACATTTTTGGTTGTCACGGCTTCCATTATACGGACGGAAGATTCTCCTGCTGCATGAAGGAGTCACTGCCCGAAAGGCCTCAGCGCGATTACAGGAACTAGGAGCGACTGTCTATATTGGCCCAGTGAACCAAATTGTAGACCCTCCGTCGTGGACCGATTGCGATCAGGCATTGAACCGCATTGAGAGATATGATTGGGTTATTTTTACCAGCCAAGAGGCTGTGATAAGGTTTTTCCAATCGCTTAGGCGCCTGGGTGTGGATATACGGCGGGCTCGTGCGCAAATTGCTGTCGTTGGTTCCCAGACAGCGGCGTTGATCCGCGGCTATGGGCTGTACCCCGCTTTAATGCCCAGTCACGAATATAGTCAAGAAGGGTTGGCCAAAACATTTGCTGCTTACTCACTGCTAGGCACAAGTATTTTACTGCCTCAAGGTAATTTGAATCGGAGTTATCTTCAAGAATATTTAGGCGGACGTGGAGCTATAGTGACGACGGTGCAAGTGTATCAAAATGAACCGGTGGCCCTTTCGCCCGCACTGGTAGGACGCTTGGAACGTCGGGAAGTTGATGCAATTTTCTATACAGCATCGTCTTCGGTGGAGCATTTGATAGCTCAGCATCCTGATCTTCATAGTGTTTTACAACGAGTTCCGGCTATTAGTATCGGCCACCTTACCACCCGCACATTGCTGCGATATGGCATTCCCGTGGCAGCCGAGCCAGACCATTCATCGGTAGAAGGTATGATTGAGGAAGTGGTCCGTTACTTTTCCACTACGTTTTAAAGGAGTGAAAAAATGTTTCCTATTCAACGCCCCCGACGATTACGGCGAAGCGAAACACTTCGGGCTTTGGTGCGCGAAACCGTTGTTCGGGTCGATCAGCTCATTTATCCGGTATTCATACGTCCCGGAACGGGAATGAAACAGCCGGTCTCTTCTATGCCCGGCATCTATCAATGGTCGGTTGATTTGTTGATTGAGCATCTTGAGGAAGTTTTTACGCAGGGGGTCCGTAGTTTTCTGTTTTTCGGCATTCCCGTTCACAAAGATTCTGAAGGGTCCGAAGCTTATAGGCCTGATGGTATTGTACAACTGGCCTTGCAGGCGGTGAAAGAACGATTGCCCGAAGCCGTTTTGATTGCCGACTTATGTCTTTGCGAGTATACGGATCATGGGCATTGCGGGATTCTGCGAGACGATCAGGTTGATAATGACCGGACGGTTGATCTTTTAGCCAAAGCAGCCGTTGTTCAGGCGCGCGCCGGGGCTAGCGTGGTGGCTCCTTCTGATATGATGGATGGACGCGTAACGGTTATCCGCAAAGCCCTGGATGTGGCGGGATTTGACGAAGTGCCCATCATGTCCTACGCGTCTAAATATGCGTCCGGTTTTTATGGACCATTTCGTGAGGCCGCAGAAAATGCGCCGTCGTTTGGAGATCGCCGGGCTTATCAAATGGATCCTGCCAACCGCCGAGAGGCCTTGAAGGAAGTGTTCTTAGATATTGAGGAAGGCGCTGACATGCTCATTGTAAAACCGGCTTTGCCATACTTGGATGTACTCTCAGATGTCAGGCAAGCGGTTCAAATCCCTATAGCCGCCTATCAAGTTTCGGGTGAATATGCCATGATTAAGGCGGCTGGCCAAATGGGGTGGATCGATGAACGGCGGGTTGCCGAAGAATCCTTACTAAGCATTAAAAGAGCCGGAGCCGATATGATTATCACCTATTTCGCTCCTGAGTTCGCAAGATGGTCCAGTGAAAAATAGTCGCAAGACGTTGGGCGGGGTACAATAATCTTTGGGAAGACGCTTATCCCGAGGGGCAATTGAGCAAAAAGGAGGAGTTCGTATTGAAAACGGCCAACGCAGAGCCTCATCCCAACCGGGTCCGCAATGAAGCCGTTTTTCTTTATGACATGAACGTTGACGATATTTTCCAATCCAATGGGTACATCGTCATTGATTCGTCTTTAGGGCTCGTTGATCCACATGCGAAAAGCCTGGAAGGTGGAGAACACTCACCTCCTTCCCCATTGTCTCCATCGTCGTTGCACTGAAGAGATTAACGGATTGCGACGATAGCCACGCATATGCGTGGCTATCGTTTAACGAGGTGCACTTATGAAAGACAATAAACTCGATCTGAGAAGGCAAATACCGGCTGTCCAAAAAATTTGGCATGCACTGCCTGAGCCGTTGCCGATCTCACCATTTTGGATTACTCGTGCCATCGATAATGTGTTGCGGCGCTTGCGGGAACAAGCCGAAGCAGGACAGCCACCCCCTTCGTTGCCTCGAATTTGTGAGCAAGTTGTCCAAGAAGCTCATACGTTGTCCCGGCCGCATTTGCGCCCCGTATTAAATGCCACGGGGGTTATGATTCACACCAATTTAGGGCGATCACCGTTACCGGAGGAAATAATGGATGCCGTTAAGAGTGTGGCGATGGGGTATTCGACATTGGAATACGATGTTGAACAAGGGCGACGGGGTTCAAGGCATGATCATGTGGCGGGGATATTGGCGCAGTTGGTCGGAGCCGATTCCTGCATGGTCGTGAATAATAATGCGGCGGCGGTGTTGATGGCTTTATCGGCAATCGCTCGGGACCAGGAGGTCGTGGTATCTCGAGGGGAACTCGTGGAAATCGGCGGCTCATTTCGCATCCCGGAGGTCATGGCTCTGTCCGGGGCCATATTGCGGGAAGTAGGTGCGACCAACAAAACTCATGCTCGAGATTATGCGGCTGCAATCAACAATCACACCGGTCTATTGTTGAAAGTGCACCAGTCTAATTTTCGAATTGTTGGGTTTAGCGCCAGTCTTAGTACACGCGAATTGGTCGAATTAGGTCAGCGGTATGGTGTTCCGGTTATGGAAGACTTAGGCAGTGGTGTTATCGAATCTCTTGACATCGGCGGCGTCCAAGAACCTAGTGTCAAAGACGTTGTGCAAGCGGGTGTTGACATCGTAACGTTTAGCGGAGATAAACTGCTAGGAGGACCGCAAGCGGGCATAATTGCGGGACATCGGGACATGATAGATCGACTCAAGAAATACCCGCTGGCTCGAGCGATTCGTG
>JAKADI010000297.1 GCA_021820675.1 Bacillota bacterium
CGCCACAATTTCCTGCTTTTAGGGGCGGCAAATTTGAAGGATGGGAATGTTTGGCGCACAAAGGAGTTCGCCGCTCAGTCCCGAATTTTTCATTAGGTGATGCGTGATGGGCGTTCTCTATGTCATAGGCGGGGCAGAGGACAAGTCGGCCGAAAAACCGGTGATAAGCCGGTTTCTTGCCATAGCCAAGGGTGGGTTGACCGCTGTTATTACCGCCGCATCTGTAAATCCTGATGAGAGTTATTGGCGATACCAGTCGGTGTTGGAGCCGCATGTGGACACCGTGCACGTGGACCTCCGAAATCCGGGAGACTGGGAGACGGTTATCAAGAGAGCTCACGCGGTGTTTATGACGGGAGGCGACCAGAAAGTCCTAGCCGATCGGGTATACGCCACGGGTATCCTTCCGCTCCTGGCGTCACGGCTGCAGGAAGACTTGGCGGTGGCCGGAACGTCGGCCGGTGCTGCGGTGATGTCGCAATCCATGATTGCGGCTGGCGTGGGCGCCATGCCGTGGAATACCCCTGACGTGATTCAGTGGGGCCGGGGTTTGGGACTGTGGCCCGGCACGGTGGTGGACCAGCATTTCAGTCAGCGCGGCCGTTTCCCGCGACTAGTCCGAGCGCTCCTTGAGCGCCCCGAACTGGCGGGGATTGGCATCGATGAGAATACCGCAGTCGAAGTGAACGTCCGTGACCAGGTGGCTTCTGTTTGGGGCACGGGAACTGTCACTCGGCTGTCGGTCCGCACCGCCACCTCAAGCCAATTCGACCTTTGGGTCGGCCAGGCGGGGGACACTTGGAATCTGCCATGACAGGATATTATGGCTGGGATTGAAACGTGTGCTGTACTTGATCGGAGACAACCGCGAAGGGCTTGGCCAGGGCACGAGGTCCCGCGGTTTTTAGGCGATGCAGGATCGACTGAGCCCCGGCTGCGCTAGTTGCGAGGCTGTGGACATTGCGCGCCAGCAACATGGCAATCTCGACCCGGAAATACCAATGGCGCCCGTGGGGGGTCTGGGTCGATACCGTATATTCCATATCCACCCACTCGCTCCCGAGGGTCGAGATGGAGGCGGTTGGCGTGACCAGCACAAACGCGTAGCCGGTGATTCCGTTGAATAACGAAACCGGGGACTGGTCAAGGATGTGGTTTCCATGGAACAGCAAGCAGTTTCTTCCACCCAGACCCGCTAACACAATCGGTTCCTGAGTTCGCCAAACCTCGGCCATGACCGTGTGGGAGGCGTTGTAATAGACGTCGGCTTGAGTCTGAGAACCGGGTCCTAGAATGGTGTCTTCGTTCTCCCTTAAGATGTTTGTCCTTTGGAGGGGTGGAATCGCGGGCAGGTAATGGTTCAACTGCACGGTGCTGACTGTGATGGGATGTGCAGGGGTACCGGATCCCCGCCCAACACCAGTCAAGGCGAGCCAGAGTATTGCCCCGGCGACTGTGGCAAGCGGCGCGGCAATGCGGCTGGGAGTTGGCAGCCCATGAGACCATTGTGGCATGCGCAGGTGAAGTCCCACCACTTCGGATACTTTTAAAACCGCCCCCATGAGCAGGACCAGCAGGACGATGCCCAACACCGGGTGCACAATATTCAACGCTAGTTCGGGACTCGTCCAATGCAACAATCCAATAATCACCTCGAGGCGAACTAGGTTCATGAGGATCGTTGCCAACGCCACACCGATGAGCACCGCCACTTTCTTAACAAGAGGACCCTTAAAAAATGCTAATACAACTGGGAGAAACAACAGGGCGGCAATGAGGCTGTCCGCACCGCTGCAGACCTGGCTGACGAAAATGGGGACCCAGTGGTGGGAGGAGTGCACTAAAAAGGTTCCTGCTTGGCTGGTAGGACGAATAAAAGGGGCACGATCAATGACAGTAATGGTCTGTACGGCAACACTATTTAGGAATGGCATGGTGACTGCGACAATGCGTCCATAGAGGGGCGGCCAGGCCAAAAGCATGTAGGCCAGCGGCTGGATGAGGGTTTTCGTGGCGCCGACACCAAATAGCATCCATGCGGTCGAAAGACACCAAAACGGCCAGACCAGAATGCCGATGTCGAATAGGGAAAAGGCCCAAGGCCAGCGGTAATCGCCTAGAGCCAACAGCAATCCGAAGATGACAATTCCCCCTAACCCGAGGAGGATATTCAACTCGTGGTCATCCGGATAGGACCTCATGGACGTCAATCGAATGACGGCCCAGCCGAGGGCAATTCCGGGAATCCACACCAGATATGCGAGCGGGTTATCTGAGAGCAAATTAGTGCCAAGCACGGACCAAATGGGGATTACGGGAAGGATCGAGACCGCAATCCACACGATTAATGTGATGGATTGGTTGCCGCGAGACAGGGATCTAGGATGTTTCATGTTTACGGCGACGTTGATTGAATACGTAAATAGCGGCGGAACCTACCACGACTGCGGGAGCGACAGCGGCCACGGGGAATTCTGGCAGTTGATTAGGAGGGAGATCGTCGCGGTCGTGGTGATGGCGATGGGTGCCCTTGTCATCCCCTTTGTTCGCGTTGCCGTTGCCAGAGCCTTTATCCTGTCCGTGGCCGTTGCGGGAACCCGTGCTGTCGTGGCTGGCGCCGGAGTTAGCCCCACCAGTGCCATCGCCGGTGGAGTGGTGATTACCTTGTCTGCGGCGATGACCCTTGCCGACATGGGAGAGGCCGTCCGCAAGCACTATGATGTGGGGTGTGGATGGAACAATTGCCGCATGGGCAAGCGGACCGGCTCCCAGCGCGAGGACAGATCCCAAAGTGATAAGCAGGCGGAGCCCCGTTTGTTTTTTCAACTTTTCTCCTTGTCATTCGACATAAACCGACCAAAATGTTACTATCTAGTCAATAATTTACGGGTGATTCCTAAGGAGTGTCAATGAAATTCGGTCGGGACTTTTTAGGATACCGCCAGGCAGAAGTGGATGCGGAGGTTGCGCGCTTAAACAAGGTGGTGGCGGATCTCGAAGCCGAGGCGGCAAACCTGCGCGCGAAAATTTCCGAATTGCAAGATGCTGCAGAGGCGGATCGATTGACGATTGCCTCGCTCCGCAGGTCGGTTGGCCAATTGAGTGCGGAGCAGAGTTCAACATCGACACCACTCACCATCGTAATTGGTCCTGCCCGGAACCTCTCCGCGGTCATGCACTTGATCGACGAGGTCGAGCATCTCCCAGCCTTGGTTATTCGCTTTCAAGTATTCCGTGATGGTTTTTATCGTATCGACGGCTATGCAGGAGACATGGAATTAGTCATGGATTGGTTTAGGAGAAACCCAGAGGTCCAGGCCGCACGTCAAGACGGAGATACCGTGTACGTGACGATTGAAGGCCCAAAACTGTGAGGGCTCTATGGACTATCCTTTCCGTCGTCCTGGTGGTAGTAGTGGCCGGCGCTATTATGGATGTGGGGTATTGGTTTTTCTTTCTGTTGCCGCTGTTGTTGTTTGCCATCGTGCCAGGGCTGTATCTGTTGTCCCTTCGTCGGCTGCGCCGCATCAATCGGAGTAAAGAGCTGTGATAGGCGACGTGCGGGACAGGACCAAGCCGACTGGGTATGTCAGTCTTTCGCCCTTCTTAGACTGGCAGGGCAAACTCTGCGATCCGGTGGATATGGAAGTGGCGTATACATATGATGCCGACATGCTGCGGCGCACCCGCGTGCTGCCGTTTGCTCAGCTTGATGATGTCCTGTGCGTGGTATCGGACAATCCCGATTCACCGGAGGCGCAAGAATTTTGGTCCGCACTGCGCCGCCCGGTCCGTCTCTATCTGACGGAGCCGTGGGAATTGACCCTCGCCTATGATCGATTGTTTGGGATCCCAGAACACCTCTCGGACCGGCAGCTGGGGGGTATCCTCATGAGCCGCAACAAGGTAGCCGCCCACCAACTTGTGGAGGCACTGCACGTCCAAAAAGTCGACGGTGCACGCCTCGGCGAAGCCTTGACCAGTCATAACCTAGCGAACTTTTGGGATGTCGCGGAAGCCTTGGCAATTCAGACCGGATACCCGTTAATCGAGCTGTCAGTTAGTGGCCTCACCGCTCCTGCGGAAGCGTGGGATGCCTTGGGGGAGGAGTTTTGGATACGCAATATGGTAGTTCCCGTGGCTTGC
>JAKADI010000298.1 GCA_021820675.1 Bacillota bacterium
GACAATTTCCATCGACTGGGTCAGGCCATACGTTCTCCCGCATGAGTCGCCATAGTGGCCGCCATTGCCTGGTGACCCCCACCCACACCCCAAATAATGGCACCGTAAATAGATAACGGAGACTGCTGCTAAACAGCCAACTGCCACCCTTAGCAGCCATCAATTGATTCACAACAAAGGTGCTGGCGAAGAAAAACGCAGCCACAATCCCCAAGCCAACGGCTTTCACAGCGACGCTCCTTTGGACGCTCTAGGTCATCATAGCGCAATGCTTTTAATGCCGTCGGCACTAAAAGCATTGACGGCCTTAATACCGCACTCCTTGGCCAGTTGCTGAGCTTCCGCAAAAAAGAGGCCCACGTTTTCGGGTTCATGAGCATCCGAAGCCAATGTAATCCGCAAATGCGCTTTGGCGGCCTCTTGCAGTAAACGCGGATGAGGATAAATTTCCTTGACCGGCCGCCTTAATCCCGCCGTATTAATTTCCAATGCGACCTGGTTATCGGCCAAGGCTTCCACAAATCGGCGGTACCAGGGCTGTAAGAAATCGTCGGAAGGCTTGGAAAAGCCATAGATCTTGGGTAAATCAGGATGCGTTATGGCCTGAAAGAGTCCACTACTCGCAGCCTCAATGGAGTATTGGTAATACGTCGACCAAATTTGCTCGGGATCGCGCGTTTGATACTGATCTTTCATCTCACTGACATCCAGACCAAACTCATCAATAAAATGAATGGAACCAAGAACAAAGTCCCACGGGTAACGCCTTAAGTAGTCACGAATCCCGGTCCGATTCGCAGGCACGTAATCCATTTCCAAGCCCACGGCGATCGGATAATCATGGCGAATCTCGTCAAGGAACTGAGTATATCCCTCAAGAGGATAGACGCAACGCTTTTCCGACCAGACGCCTGGCAAAAGCCCGGCACTTTCAAGAAAACGGTACCCATGTTCGACAATGCCGAGACCGCTAACCCGCCGCAACTGAGCGACCTGGATGAATTTCTCCACCCAGGCCCGGGGATATTCGAGCGGGGTATAAGGGCCATGCTCCATGTGAACATGTTGATCAAACCACATTACCTAGTGCCTCCTTAACACGAGCAAGGCATACCCGGCTCGCCGACTGACATGGCATGCATTAGTCATACCAATGGGATTCATCGTATTTGGTATAAATGGCCAAAAAAGCCGAAACATAGGCAACGGTCATGGACGCACCCATGATTAACACCCCGAGCTGCTGATCAGCTAGCGCCGAAATGCCAAAAATCCGCGGCGCATGAACATAAAATAAATAGAAGGGCTTGGCCGTGTCAATGATATAAACCAAAGCCGGCATCATCAGATCAAAATTAAAAAATACATAAACAAGCTGATACCCCCGGGAAATCATCGTCAATTCCGGCAAGAATCCGGGCCTGGGAACCACTTTTAGCTTGTTATCCCCGCGTTTAAGCACGGGGTGCATGACAGGCCACCATAGGAAAATCGCCGCAATCAACATCACGTAAGACTCCAGCAAATAAAGCCAGTCATCATGAAGACTGGCATCCAAAAAAGGGGGCCATTCAATCACGGAGAAGATCACGTTAAAAGTAATAATGGCAAAGGGGGGACTCGTCGCCACCCGCAAGACATTGTACCAAAAACGGGTCTTCCACAGGCTGTTGATCATCCATTGCGGAATTCCCGCTAACAATAAAGGCGGCATAACCATACTTAACAACGCATACTGCACCATATGTCCGGAAAATAAATACTCGTCAGCGACCAATTTGAGGGGAGTTCCCATCGCGACGTAAAATACGATGAGGGCGCCTAAAAAATAAACCTTCGTCATGGTCGGGACCGGTGGCAGATTATCTCCAAACCGGTTCTTAAGCGGACCTAAAAGCTGAAAATAGACAACCAGGAGGATAACCACCAACAACATCACTTCGGGATGCCATAACGCAAAAAAGTTATAGTGCCGGAACAAAAATTTCATCACACACCCTCGCTCAGAAAACGTCTTGTGATTCCATTATAGCCAAAGTCGAATGCTCTTTCCGGGCACATGCTTCAGCGCAAGATAAGGCCTTAGCTGCCCAGTAAACGATCAAAAGCGTGAGGAAACTGCCCCGCCCGCCTTCGCCGGAAATTCAATTCCACTCGCACACGCAATCGTGGTGGATCTGCTCCGTCAAGCGCTTGACGTTCAAAACGGGTGTCATGGGGCAAAACAGAACAGGGTCAATCATTTCCGACATAATCATACACGGTGGTGCAACCGATACATTTCCGCATTGTTTGGCGGTATACGTCACTTTTGTGAGAAAAATCATGGCAGGCCATTCATGGAATAGAATTTATCGGGGTGGTGCAAAGGATTTTGACGAGCTCGGCCCTATGCCCGGGGCTTCCCAGACAGTCGCCTAACGTCTCTCCCGCGGTCCGGAGGGAATCCCCCCTCTTTATAGCACCCCTCTTCGGGTATTTATAAGCCCGTTCTCGTTTGGGGATAGAGGATCAGATTCCCCCTTATCCCTTCTCACCAGGAATCCGGACGGGCCCGGATGTGGAGTACCCGTTCTCTCAGCCCGTGCAATCGCGGGTGCATTCGTGCCCAGATACGGTCTACAGGTATTGGATCACAAAAGTGAGGTGCACACCTGTGTTAGGGATCTATTTGACGGTGATACCCCACAGGGGTATTATGAAACACAAACGGCAATCGCATTTCGCCACGGTCAAGGCGTCATGATAAGCTAAATAAGCACGATGAGAGTATGCGATACGCGATATTTTTCCGCAGTTGGGGGAAAATTAAGATCTTAAACCAAGGCTGACGAACGGGGTGAAAGTATGGGAGAACATAAAGTCATTATCTTAGGCACCGGACCCGCCGGACTTACAGCGGCAATCTATGCTGCCAGGGCTAATCTGAACCCTTTAGTGGTCGAAGGCAATGAACCAGGAGGACAACTCACTCTAACCACGGAGATTGAAAATTTCCCTGGGTTCCCGGATGCCATAATGGGTCCTGAACTGATGGACAACATGCGTAAGCAAGCTGAGCGCTTTGGGGCCGAATTTATCTTCGGATTGGCCACAGCCGTCGATTTACACGAACGGCCCTTCCGTGTCACCGTTAATGAAACCGATGAATTTTCCACCCAGTCTCTGATCATCTCCACCGGGGCTTCAGCCAAAATGCTGGGTATCCCTGGCGAATCAGAAGCTCTGGGCCACGGCGTGTCAACCTGTGCCACTTGCGATGGATTCTTCTTTCGAGATAAAAAAATTGTTGTCGTCGGAGGCGGCGATTCCGCAATGGAAGAGGCTACCTTCCTGACAAAATTTGCGTCCGAAGTCACGATTATTCACAGACGCGACACGCTTAGGGCATCCAAGGTGATGCAAGAACGGGCTCGCGACAACCCTAAGATCAAGTGGTTAATGAACGTCACGCCCGTTGCCGTGAAGTCCGAGAATAATCAGGTAAAAGGTTTGGAAGTCCATGATAATGACACGCAAAAGACTCGACTCGTGGAAGCCGAGGGCATCTTTGTGGCTATTGGCCATAATCCCAACACCGCTTTTCTAAAGGCCCAGGTCGAAACGGACAAGGTGGGTTACATTATCTGTAGTCCCCATAATACGGCAACCAGTGTTGAGGGCGTATTTGCCTGTGGTGACGTGATGGATTCCCATTATCGACAGGCCATTACTGCCGCGGGAACTGGCTGTCGCGCCGCGATGGATGTCGAAAAATACTTAGAAGGCTCATTTGTTCACGATTGGTCGCTAAGCGGTTCGCACTAACATTTCGGGGCCGTTCCGAAGTTTTAACGGGAACGGCTCGACTATTTAAATCAACCACCTGATGTATAATTATACTTCGGGTTTGCATATGTTATCCTCCTGGTATAGACACGAATGTGTTTGACACAGTAGCCTGGATCCGGCAATATAAAGGGGATATTGGCTCAAAATTTTAAGGAGGAACCATATGGCCCACGTAATTACGGGTTTATGCCAAGACACCAAAGACCAAAGCTGCGTCGAGGTTTGTCCAGTTGACTGCATTCATCCTGCCCATAGTTTGGATGGCGACGAAGCTTTTGAAGAGACTCTGCAACTTTACATCGATCCCGATGTC
>JAKADI010000299.1 GCA_021820675.1 Bacillota bacterium
AGATTTGCTCAATTAAATAGGCGGTCAGATCGAGCGAATGGAGGATGAAGGGGCGATTTTCGGTCGGAATGGCGGTGGCCTTTAACAATGACAATCCGTCTGCTATGGCCGCTAAGAGTTGTGGGCGTCCATGCGCCAATTGAATCGCTTCATCGACTATTCCTTTATCGGTGATGCCGCGGGCAATTAAGTCGCGCTCGGCCACTTCCGGTTCCCAATTGGTTAATTCGATGAGTTTCATGTGGCTTCGAATATAGGACTGCCCTGGCCAAAGTTGAAAGGGTGAAGTCCGTCCAATCAGGATGACGCATCCGCCCTTACGTCCCAAGTCAAACGCCAGTTGGACCATCCACGATCGGATCGTGCCCAGGTAATCAAAGTCGTCGACGATCCAACAAAAAGGTTCGGTTTGGCAACGGGCGATCATCGCTTGGGTTATCGTGTCACGGGGCAACGTGGAGTCATATTGCAGGAATTGGGATAAATGCCATTCCCATTCCGGTTCTGATTGGCCGACAGAGCGAGCCGACGACCATAACACGGGATAAGTGTCGGCCTGTAAGTCATCGCTAAAGTGCTGCACCAAGAACGTCTTTCCCGTGCCTGGTGCTCCCCACACATAGACGACAGGGCGCCTCGGGAGGGTATACACGTCGTGTAGAGATTCCAGCGCGGATTCTCGTCCCATTAACGGGGTAAGGTTGGATGGGACTAGCATGGCTTGTTCCATATTGGTATTTATGGGGAATGCACCTCCGTAGATCGGCTATGGTGAAATAACGTTAAAATTATTTAAATGAGCACAACCAAATTATAGGCACATCGGGTGTAGTAATTTGTCTCAGATTTGTCTCAATGTGGTATCATTCAACACGCGATAAATACCACCCTAAGCAACTAGTGAACGACAACCGTGAGCAGGTGAAGTTAAACGTCGAACCCGAAGGCTTGCCAATTAAAAGAAAAAGGCCCTCGATAAAGGACTTCGAGCGCCTCGTAAGGGGATGAGAGGGACTGTCGTCGGCGATGGGTTCACTATGACTCCGGGGAGACAACGGTGGGAATATCCGCCTGGCGAACGAGTGTGGATTTAGGGATTTGTTGATGATTCCGTTTGGCGAGGTGCCTATATCCCCCGTAGGTGGCAAGTGATGCTAGAGCGATACCCAGCAACTTGCCCAGCAATGCGCTGGAAGCTCCGAATCGTTGGGTAATGAGCCCTGTTGAGATGACCTGGATGGCAACACCACATCCCGTGACGATATAAAAGCCGCTATAGGCCAGGGGTTTTCGGAACGTATACCGAGAATGCAGCGTGTATCCTGCGACACTAGCCAAAAGCCAAGCCAGTAATGATTCAAAGCCTGCTTCCAATCCATTGCGATGAGGAGACCACAACCGAATTAAAGCCCAGTAAGCGGCAATGTCTACCAGGGTGTTAATGAGTCCGATTAGACCAAATCGTCCTATCTGCCGGGCTTCTTGTGTTGTATGGCGCCATAGGGATTGCCAATGTATCAGAGCTATATGGAGAAATGCGGGGCCGCACGATAGCATCGCCCATACACTGGCACGGCGTTTCCGGATGCTTTTTTGCATCACCGGCACTTCAATGATATCAAGGCGTTGTTCAACGGCTCGAAGCAAAGCCTCAATATCATAGAGCCAACCTTCTTGTTCGCAGCGGGTGAGAAATTCCCGTGCGAACGTACCGGGGAACATTTTCATGCCGGCTTGCGTGTCTTGAACGGGTAGGCGCAAGAGGGCCGACGCGATTTTGTGGGCCATTTGCGAAGATAGGCGTTCGAGCATCCGGCGGTCGTCGGCGACCCGTGTCGCAATAGCACAAATCGTTCCGGATTCCCCAACCATTTCCACCATGATTGGCAAGGCGTTGACCGGATATTCAAGATCGGCATCGATAAACCCGACGACTTGCCCGCGACTATGACGAAAGCCTGTGCGAATAGCATAGCCTTTCCCATGATTCGTTTCTAATGCGATAACCTTTACCGTCTCGGGGTTTAACTTAGCAAACCGTAATGCTTCATGATAGGTGTTATCCGTGGAGCCATCGTCAACGACAATGACTTCTACGGCTCGCGGTATGGATTCAAATACACGCAAGACAGATTGGACGGCTGCTCCTATTCGTTCTTCTTCATTATGTGCGGGAATAACCACTGACACCACTGCATCAGGTTCCAAATCATGACGCAGCGAATTGTTGGCACTGGCTGGCATGCACCGCGGCCTCCTTCAATTCTTTTCTAAATCTCATGGTAGAAAAGAAGGATCGGCGATACAGTTCCTCGGCTAGTCCCATTCTCTGTCTCGTTGCCGTCCCGATCACAATCTATTTACAGGTTTTGGCTAAAGCTTCTCAAGATCAGATCAAGCTACTGACAATCGAATCCACAGACCCGGCCTAAGGATGGGCAGAGGTGGACTATTTCTAGTGAGAACGACAAAATCAGCTCTCCGACACATGTCCGAAGAGCCGATACTTGTCATCTTGCTCATGGTGATTAACGATTTCTATAGCGGATCCAACCCCCAGTGCCGATGATGATTAGGGCTATGAGTGGCAGTATCGCCGCCCAAGGAACTTCGGGGAGTTGGCCGGCCGGGAGGGTTTTCGGATTTTGAAAGGTCGCCTGATAAGTCCTTGAGACTATCGGCTGTGCTGCGAGCTCTGGGTGGGATCCGCGGGGCCATCCTAAACCCGATACTGATATTATTCCGACTACGCTTAGTGTGATGACAAGTCCACGAATCCATCGAGGAAGTTTTTTCCCGAGTCTCTTCATAAGCACACCTCACGATATCTTGGACGCGCCATCTTTGTGCAACGCCGTCCGGTGAAAAGGGGATATAAATCCAGTCTAAAGGGATCATGAGATGTTGTCCGTATCCCGGAGGTCTCGATAGCCGTATCATATTGCATCGGTTGCGTTAGGATGAAATAAATACCGGCAGCAGCGGTTTTCATGCGGCATGCCGGTATTAGGAAGGAATAAGGATATTGCGGTAAAGTTTTCAATTGGCGGTTATCGTCAAAGGTTGCGTCTTTAGTCCATCCGTGTTGACGAGGGTGACTGTCGCGGTTCCCGGATTCAAATTGGGTTCGTAATGGCCATCAATCGGTTCACTGTTGGTTGGAGCCATGAAGGTTACCGAAGAATTCGACCAATGCTGAATCACCAGCTGATACCAGTCGCCGGGGGCGCCATAATTGACCGAGCCTTGGCTAACCTGGATAAAACCCCTGCCTTGGCTGGAACCAAAGTTTGTGCCCACGACAGTGATCCGTTGCCCGGGTTCGATAGGTTGAGAACTCGCCAATTGCGCGATTAAGTGTGGAACGGGTACGACCGCAAGCGGAACATTTGCGGAGTGGAGCCCCGAATTGCTGACAATGCGCATGGACGCTGGGCCGCTGACTAGAGCGGGGCCCGACGTGCCATTGGGAATTTGTAATTGAATTTGCGTGTTCGTCCAGTGAAGAATATGAACTTTGTATGCGTCTGAAGGAGCCCCATAGTTAATGTGATTTTGTTGAATCAGAACATAACCGGAACCGGGGGACGAACCAAAGTCGGTTCCGGTCACCACAATGTTTTCGCCTGGATAAACGTGTCGCAAAGAGCCTATTGATGCGTTGAGAACAGGAGGCGGGGTAATGGCAAGAGAAGATGGAAGAGAAAGGACACGGTTGGCCGTTTCCACGGAGAGGGTTGCGGTGCCTGGGGCAAGAGGAGGTCCTGAAATCCCATTGGGGATGACAAAGCGGATCTGTGTGGGAGACCAGGACTGTACCTGAACATGGTAGGCATCGCCGTGTGCCCCATAATTCACCCCGTTCTCAGAGATGATCACACGGGCGTGAGACCCGGGAGTTCCGAACCCGCTGCCCGTCAAGGTGAAAGTTTCGCCCGGATAAGCCGTGGCAGGAATTTGGAACTGGGGGATCATCGGTTGATAAGCAACCGGGTTCGCGGCAGAACTGGGCTCCACCGTAAGATGCTGGCTGAGCACAAACTGATTGGCGATCATTGTCATGGTCGCGGGCGGGAGGGTCGGAGATGACGCCGATAAGGGAAGAGATTGCGCCTGGTTGCTGGTATTGATTGCGAAC
>JAKADI010000300.1 GCA_021820675.1 Bacillota bacterium
ATTAGCTTTCAATGTTTGTAGGTTCTTCATTAGGTGTTCCGAAAAGACGTCGTAGCCTCTGTGGGCTGAAATCTCTTCATGGATCAAAACTTGTCAGCTTTGTTATTATACAATATATGGTGATAGATGAATGCTATCATGACTTTAGTAATCATCGTGATTGTGAGGGACATGCCCATTCGTATTACATTTTGCCTTCCCGGTTATGCCAAACGGCCGACGGGCGGATTTAAAATTATCTATGAATATGCCAACCGTTTGGCCCAACACCATACGGTGTCTGTTATTCACCCAAACCTTCTGCTCACTGGATCCCCATGGTCAGAATACCCCTTAAGACTCGGGGGGTGGGTACTTCGTCAGGCCAAGCTAAGCTACGGACCCGGGTCTTGGTTTTCGAGCCATCCCCGAGTTCAAATGTCAACTGTCCCCAGTCTCCACCCTCGCCACATCCCCAACAGCGACGTGGTCGTGGCTACAGCATGGACTACCGCCGAATGGGTGGCCCGATATCCGGCTTCCAAAGGTCGCAAACTTTATTTTGTTCAAGACTACGAACATCTGATGACGGCTCCGGAGCGCCGGCGCCGTCGCATTATGGCAACGTATGGGAAGCCCTTTACGATGATTGTCATCTCCCCTGTGCTCCAGACGCTGTTATCCCGCAATCAAGTTGAATGCACCCTGATTCCCAATGCACTGGATGACACTCTTTATCGTGTTAACCACCCCATAGATGCAGAGGACCGTAACGGGCTAGGATTTCCCTATCGCCCCGAACCCTATAAGGGAACGCAAGATGTCCTCGCGGCATTATCTCCCTTGGTGGATCGCTACGATTTACAAGATCACGTGTGGACATTTGGTTCCACATCACATCCTCAACTCCCCTCTTGGATCATCTATCATCACCATCCTTCGGATCACGCGTTGAGTGCCCTGTATAATCGAACCAAGATTTTCGTTGTGGGGTCGCATTTTGAAGGATGGGGATTACCCGGAATGGAAGCTATGGCTTGCGGGGCGGCCTTGGTGTCTACCGATCACGGCGGCATTGGGGCCTATGCCCAAGACGGGGTAAATGCGTTATTGACGCCCATTCGGCAACCAGCACAATTGCGTGATCGCATCGAATCGTTAGTCAAGGATGACACTTGGCGTCGAAGTATTGCTGAAAACGGTGTGCAAGCGGTAAAACCATTTACGTGGGAACGTTCGACACAGATGTTTGAGCGTCTGCTATCAACGGTATCCCGACAAATCAATCCTCGGGGGTAGTACGCAAAATGAAAGGACGTGAAAGAACGCATGACCACACCTCCGCCAGTGGACCTACGCCAGTGGACCTAGTAGTGAACTGCTATCAGCGTACCTACCGAAACGTTTTGAGTCCCGGTTTTATGGCTGCGCGCGAACAATCCGTCCGCTTTTCGTTTACTCGCAAAGTAGTGCTTATCAACAATGTGGCCGACCGGGATCACGCAACGTCCCTGGCGCAACAACGGCAGAGAAGGAAACTCCCAAGGATTTTAGGACTGCAGCCCTATACCTGTCGTCGGAACCATGTCAGGAAAATAACACTTCGCGCCAGGATCATTCTATTCCGCAATTTACAATTTACTTTAACATTTTGAGAATCGGGGAAAAGACATGCCTAAAGTATCTATTGTGCTAACAACGTATAACTCTGAACAATACATTGAACAAAGTCTAGATTCCGTGATGGCTCAGACTCTAGCCGACTGGGAGTGTGTCATTGTGGATGATGGTTCACGCGATCGCACGCTATCGATATTAATGTCGCGAGCCAACGCCGATACCCGAATAATAGTCGTCCCAAATGCGCGTAATGAGGGACCTGGCCCTGCGCGTAATCGCGGGATTGCACAGACTCACGGAGAATGGGTAGCGTTTCTTGATGCAGATGATTGGTGGGAAAACGATCGTTTAGAAGAGATAGTCCGGTATGGTGCAATGCAACATCTTGATGTGGTGTTGGACGATCTAATTTTAAATGATGAATCGAAACCTGGAGTGACTCGACTATGGACAGAGACCAAGCCACACATGCGACGGTATCTGGGACAAACCATTACATTGTCTGATTTGTGCGGAACGAGTTTGTCGTCTTTTCATCCTGTTGTTCGTCGGTCTGTTCTTGTAACAAGTAAAATCCGCTATCCTGATATTCGCCGCAGTGAGGATTTTGGCTTCCTTTTCGAATTGTCTATTGCCGGATATACCATAGGAGTCTATCCGGGGGCAAAATACCATTATCGAGTAAGAAACAGTGGCAAAGGTCTAGCCATGTACCGCGGCATCTGGCTCTCACGCAAAAAGTACGCGCACCAAATACGAACAGAACATCAACATCATAACTGGATGCCGCCGAAAGAAATAAACAAGACGCTTCACGCGCTTCAAAGACAATCTCGAATGGGCTATCGCATGTATGTATTGCGCAAACTCTTAAATATCGTAGCACCCAGTCCCTCACTAAAGAATCCGATTTTAAAAGCATATCGCTTCTTCACGAAATTTTAGACAGAACTAAAGTACGACTACCATTCGTTGCAACGCACGAGCTTAAACATGAATATGCCCCACGGTCGCCGATTACTGGAAACATCATGCTTTGGACACGAGTTGGATTTAGGGAACTTCTTTTGGCACTATCTGCAAGGATCTGCCCCACATCATAATAAGGTAGACCCCACTCCCTAAAATAAGGCAGTCCAAAGTAGAAACAGACTTGTATTCTCGTCGCACTGTGTATAGTCATAATTCAAATCCCACGCTTTTCAACTATGAAGGATAGCTTGAATGTCTGTCCACGTCAAAATTCGCGTAACCACAGCCAATCCGGCAAAAACGACCATACCCACACCTATAAGAAGCCACACCGAAAAATGTAGTCCGAGAGCATAGACAATTGCGGCCATCGCCAGACTATCAAGAAGAGCAATCCAACCTGTTTTCCAGGGAAAATGCAAGGTCCTCAATGTTGCCCGCAAGGCTCGTGCCGTATAAATCATCACAAAAGACTGCGATACCACCAGTGCGACCGCCAAACCCGTGGCACCCCACCTTACTAGACCCAACATGGCTATGATGTTGACAATTCCTCCTAGGAGTACGCCACGCAAGTACCGCTTTTCCCCAAAAGTTGATACCAGAGTAACGGCAAAGACCTCACGAATACCAGCTACCGCCATAGCAACGATCAACAAAGTCATCGGTGTTGCGGCCGCTTGATAGGAAGCGCCAAATAAACCCACAACCGTGGGCCGAGCTACCACCATAGTTCCTACCACGATTGGCACGATAATGACGAGAATAACGCGCAAAATATTACCAATCAACGATTCGAATTGGTCCAAGTTTTCCTGTGCCATGCGCCCCGCTACTGGAAAAACAACATGGAGAAATGCTCTAACAAACGCCCATAGAAAAACGGTTGGTCGTTGCGCTACAGCATAAAATCCCACCTGTGTCAGACTAGAAAAATGGCGCAAAATCAGAACATCCACGTGCGTGTACAATACACCCACGATGCCCATCGTTGCAAAGACTATACTCTGACGAATTGTCAACCGGATGGAACGCCATCCGGGCCAATGCGGCCATGTTAATCGCTTGCGCACACCTAGTTCTACCATGGGCCCAACCGAGGTAACCCACAGTGCCAGCACGGTCACGACCACGGCCAGCGTGACTTGTCCATGCGCACGTACCAACAACACCGTGCCTATCAAACGCAAGAGCGCACCGACAACCATGCCAAGACTGGGTACGAGCATTTTCTGGTCGAGAGCGTATATCCAGGAAGGATTCAAGTTGTTTTGCCAAAGCAAAGATGACCACATAAGCAAGAGTAATTTTTCCGAAGTTGGCATGGGAAGCGCTACCGTGAAACTGAGAAACAGGCCCGTACCCATAAGCCCTACCCAGAACAAGATATTCCAGGCATCCTGAACCTTCTGCATCCGCTCTGCCCCTCGCAACCCCGTCGCAATTCGCGTAGCCCAGTTGGGTATCCCTAATTGAGTGACAGCCAAAAACAACATAACCCAAGTCCACGTATAACTATAAAAACCGTACCCCTTAGGTCCCAGAACTCGAGCTAAACAAATCACA
>JAKADI010000301.1 GCA_021820675.1 Bacillota bacterium
GAGTACTGCAGGCGAAGGGCCATAATACCGTCTACAAAAAGACCGGAAATGACCGCCAAGAAGGCATAGAACACGTTCCACAACCAAGGGAACAAGAACGGTTCGTGGAATCGTTCCAGGGCAGCCCGGGACCACCACCGTAATCCCAGTCGGCCCAATAAGTAAGCGAACCCGGCAAACACCGCAGTGAATATGAGTTGAGATGAGCCCGTCGGGTAGTCGGGCGGCAGAGGGGAGAACTGCTGAAGTGTCGTGTAGATGTTTTCCTGCATGATCGTGATCGTGCTGTGCACGACAACGAGGCGATACACCAAAGCCACGCTCTGGGGGATCATCGATGCCAATCCTGCGGCTATCACCGTGAGAACGACGCTGCCAATAGCCGACGTTAAGCTGATGATGATCATGAACATGAATACACCGACAGCAGCCCCCAAAAGTGATCGTTCAAGAACCGCAGGCAGCAGTTCCAATTTGTGAATGGATAGCACGGTGATTCCCATGGCCGCGAGAATCCATAGGTATGCGGCGATGATGGTGCTTATCCCACATAGCACTTTGGTCAAGAAAATCTGACGTCGTGGCGCTGGCCCTTCCAACAGCCAATCCAGATCGCCGTGCCCACGGTCACTCCACACCAGCCCAATGGCAAAAAGACCGGCGATGATCGTAGAGAAGTAGATTAGCGTGGGATCATTTTTGGCGAATGACAGGACGATGTCTTTTAGATACGTAGGCGTATATGCATTCCATGTCCAGGAGCCTCCAACGACTTGCACGGTTGCCGGCAGCACCATCAGCATTAGGGCCCCGATATACAGCATGCGGTGAGCTCGCAGTTCCCGGTACCGAATTGCCTGTGCCAAACTACGAGAGGGCATTCCATTCGAGCCCTTCACGCGTATACCCCTCCTTCTCCAGCACCGCTCGAAATATCTCCGTTAAATCCATCGGGAGCGGCTCAATCAACGTGGCTCCCATCTGATGCAGCATCGCCGCCACGGGCTCGACCGGCCCCTGGACCGTAACCCACCCCACGTGTCCACGCCGTTCTACACGGGTGATGCGCGGGTCCCTTTCGACACGAGACGGCCACTCGCCCGGGATGACCACCTGCAGACGATGCATGTGATCCTTAATCGCCTCGATGTCGCCTTTCAGGATGAACCGACCACGATATAATACCGAAATGGCGTCGGCCATTCGTTCAATATCCTCAATGTTATGGCTCGCCATGACAACCGTGGTGCCCTCCGCCGCTGCCATATCGATGATGAGTTGGAGAATTTGGCGTTTGACCACCACATCGAGCCCATTTGTCGGCTCGTCAAGCAAAAGCAGATCGGGTCTGGACGCAATGGCCGTGACCAACTGCAAACTGGTCTGCATGCCTTGGGAGAGATGCCTGATGGTCTTATCAGGATTAAGTTCGAGCGCATGGACAAGTCTTTGACATCGTGCGCCGTCCCAACGTTCGTACAAGAGACTGGCATAACGGAGCCATTCCGCCACGCGAAATCCTGGCATCGCCGTCCGTCCCGAGGCAACGTAATGCACACGTTGTCGAATCGGCGCATTCTCCAAACCCAGCCGTTCGCCGAGAACCGTAATCGTCCCCTTATCCGGCCAAAGTAACCCCAATGCCAAGCGTAAGAGGGTGGTTTTCCCGGCACCGTTGGCGCCAATCAGGCCGTGAATGCTGCCGGTTCCGACCGTCCACGCGACGTCGTCGACAGCAGCTCGACCCCGAAAGCGTTTCGTCACAGCGTCCATCTCTATTGCCGCGGTCATGTGTTGTTCCGTCCCTTCTCTCGCTTCCATTCGTTCATAAGGTCTTGAAAGAGCGTCAGCAGATCGTCCTCCGTCATTTGCAAATAATACGCTTCGACGCAAAGCTGCTTGATGGTTTCGGACATCTTGACAATCCGTTCGCTTCGATTAGCAAGCAGGCTGGGGGCCGCCACATAGGTTCCTCGGCCGCGTATCACCTCAATGACCCGCTCGCGCTCGAGCTCTTGATACGCTTTTGCCACGGTGTTGTGATTGAGCATCATCAGCATGGCCAATTCACGCACCGCGGGAAGCCTGTCACGTGGCTTCAACAGGCCTTTGGCCACGGCTTCTTTGATACCGTCTACAACCTGTTGATAAACCGGTGTGGGTAATCGGGGATCGACCCGAAACCACATGTACGCTCCTCCCACCCTATATGTCTTGGTGTACTAGTACGAATAGTACACCAAGACAATACAAAGATTTCCTCTTTCTGTCAAGCAGCTGAGAAGATGGCCTCATGCATCCCGCTTGGTCTACCATGAAAGTTTTGGCTTACCGCTCGAACAGGTTAGAGAAATAAACACGCGCCCTGCCATGTTCTCATGCCCACAAGGCCGAATCCAGGCAGGTTGACACCCCGGCAAGCACCGCACTGCACTCACGGCGTGGTCCCTCCTCCATGTGTGACTTGATTCAAGCCCACACCGGGAGTCGTCGGCGCCACCGCCATCGTGCCAGACAATACCCACCCCAACACAAAGGCTAGGATCAGCAACACCACCGCCCATTTCATTCGCCGTTCCCCCTTTTGCACCCATTGTGGAATTTACGAATGGATTTCGCAACGGGATTTACGGGAACCTGAAGCTGCAGCACGGAGGTGTGTCGCAGAGTGCCGTCCATTCCAAGTTTACCTCACGCGCTCACCGAAAGGTGCCGACAATCGAGCGTGTTCGGCACCACTCGTCCTCAAACTGAGCAACGGGTTGGCAACAACACATAATGGTTCGAGCCCGGATGGATGCCCCCGGATTATGCCCCTGTTCCACGATTCATAACTCAGAAATTTTCTCTAGCTATTTTCACAGGACAAGGAGGATTATCGTGTAGAGATCGCGAAATTTCTCGTACGCTAAGCAAAAAATGGAAGCAAAAAATGGCAAGAAAATTCATGGAAATGAAAGAGGCGATCATCATGAAAAAGATGGGAATGGCCCTCATCGGGGCTCTCGCTTTAGGGATAGGATTGCCGGTGATGGCGGCGGCGCCATCGGCGGCGGCGGCCACCGCATTGGGTCAAAAGTTAACGTTCTCACTGGATTATAGTCCGTCCGGTTCGACCGACACGTTTATGGCGTTGATTCCCGTGAGCGAATCTGGTCTACGCCCGGTTTTTCAATTCTGGGCCAATAATGGCCACGGGTGGAAGATGGTGCAAAACTATTCCTCCAAGTACACCTACCAAATGCCTGCCAGTCAAGCCCAAGGAACCGTAGTCATAGCGTTTGCCATGAGCGCAGCTCAGTGGCAGGTGCACGATTATGGAGCGGCAACCTATCGGGTCTGCTGGGCTGACCCGAACGCCAGCGTATCGTTGTCTGTTCCCCCAGCGCCAGTAGTGGGCACCACCTATACATTAACGGCATCTCAAACCTCGGTTCCGAATGCAACATACCAGCTTTGGATCGAAAACCCGAGCGGAAAATGGACATCTAGCGGCGCCTACCAGACCTCCGCCAACTTTTCGTGGAAGCCGCTTACCAATGGGCTCTTCCACTTTGCAATTTATGCCAAGGACAGGCTATTACCTGCGTATTCGGCGGATGAAGTCTCGAGTAGCGCTAGTGTGAGCACCATTGGCCAACCAACCCGGGTACTTTTTGGAAGCGCCTTACCGGTCGTGCCTATTAATGGCACTAAAGTCTTAACCGCCACCGTCCTGGATGCTCAGGGCAATGCGGTGACCACCTATTCGGGGCCGGTGACGCTATCGGTTCAGTCGAATGGGGCGTTTTCTGTGAAGGGCGCGTCCAGCGCCGTAACCCAGGGCACCGTAACGATAGATGCTGTCCATGGCCAAGCGCATTTTACGGTCGCAGGCGGCAGTAAGATTGGGGCGAGTGGAACCGTGGCCGTGACCGCTCCATTTCATACATTGTCAACGACGCTCACCGATGTGAGCAACAGTGCTAGTGCGCAAGCAGGATATGGGTTTTTTAATGCCCAAGGACAGCGCATCTCTTACGCACATCCTCTATCAACAGTGGGTGGATCAAGCTATTCATCTAGTCCCCAGATTCCTGTCACCTTAAAGCCGCTCAGTGCTTTTGGTACCCCCGTTTCCGCCGGTTTCACAGAT
>JAKADI010000302.1 GCA_021820675.1 Bacillota bacterium
GTACAATATTTGGACGATGGGTTACACCAGATTCTGATTCGAATCGAATTAAAAACCGCCATCAAGATCGTTCTTCATCGTTCTTGGGGACCTATATAGGGTTTTGCCATCAACTTTCACTCTCATATTCCCTGTGTAGCCCATCGTCCAAATATTGTACCTTAAAGAAGGTGAATGCATGCGTCAACAACTCAAAGCTATCAATGGCCAACGCCTTGTTTGAGCGATTTGGCTGGAAAAACGGGTACCGAGGACCCGAACGTACCATTCTGCTCAAAGACATCCGGCGTGAAGAGACTCCCACGTCATTATCACCGATCATTTGTGGTTTGCCTGCGGGAAAACTTTCGACCAACTCCATTTGCATCCCGGCGATGTCGTGGCGTTTAACGCCCGGGTGACACCGTATGAGAAAGGCTATCATGGCCGCCATGCGGAAGAAACCGGGGAAGCATGGTCTGCCATCGACTACCAAGTGGAACGGGCCACCAAGGCCGGCAAGATTTCTGCCAGTCGCACATGACTCCCGACGAATAAAGCGAGACTCCCCAATTCTTTTCGTTAAACGGTATGCCATGATATGATAACGCTGTATCGTACAGGGTTTTGTCACCTGCCAAAATCGGAGAAAGGAGGAGCGTGATATCTATGGCAGAAGTGCTCATTCGGTTTTCGATTCAACAGCTTCCGGAAGGCGTCTATTTGATCACCAGCGAAGAGATGCCGGGTCTTGTTGCGCAAGGACACACGATTGCTGAAGCTCTTGAGATCGCTCAAGATGTCGTCCGTCAATTGATTCAATCTTATCGTGATCATGGCGATCCCTTACCAGCCACCTTAGCCCGCATCTTTTCGGGACAAGGAGAAGCCATTGTGCCGGTGACCATAGATTAATGGGGACGTTATCCGGATTATCTTATCGCGATGTGGTGCGTAAACTGCAAATCGCCGGTTTCGAATTTGACCGCACAGCCAAAGGAAGCCATGAAATCTGGCGCCATCCGCTTACCGGACGCCGCACCACCATTCCTCACCACTCTGGTGACATTCCGGAAGGCACCGTGCGTGCCATTGTGCGTCAGACCGGATTATCTATGGCACAATTTCTTGAACTCTAGCCGCACAATTACCCCACAAAGCCCTGGCTTGCCGGTTGGCGACCGCCCGTACCCTATCGCACAGTTCCCAATATCCCATCAGTTTCCACTAAAAATCGTTCACACTGGCAAAGACTTTCACGGAGCTGGCTGTTCTTGCGATCAATGCAATGCCCATGGACATACTTACAGCGTCTCCAATCGGCTTGATGGCGTATACGCAAGCGGTCATTTAAGCCCCTTTATTTTCGGAACAGTGGGGTCAGGCGATGGGCCTCCTCATGGGGGCCCTATTGAGTGCCTCGGTGATTGGCGTGCCGCTCGGATCTTTCTTAGCCTACGGCACGACCTGGCGGACCCCCTTTTGGGTGATGGGCGTACTGGCAGGCCGCATGACCAACGCGGGTTTGGATACCGTCCGCAAGCATATTCGTACCATCCTGTCGCCTAAAAAACGATGCACCGTGATGCATGATCGGTTTCTTTACTGCGTCGTGCTCACGAGTGACAACCGATGGAACACGTCTTGGTCGAGACATGGATCAAAAATCTTCCCTTGCTAGGCAAAGCCTACCAGGCCAAAGAAGCATTTTTCGCGGTCTATGAGCAAACTTCCCGAGTCCAACGCCCGCTTATCGTCGTGATCCTGGGTCTGACGATGGCCGCTCTGTTTGCGGCCCGCGATATTCCCACGCCACACAGAAACCCCGACCGCAACCCATCCGGGTTCGCCTACGAAGCCCTGACAAATGCTCAATAAGTCCCCACCTTGCGGTGGAGACTTATGAGCGCTTACCGCAATTCTCAGCTGGCTGCATGAAATGTGGAAGCCCGCCACTCTCGTCTGGGGCTTCCCCGTGTTCCATCACGATCACGAGCAGTCCCCGCCCGGACCAGAATCTCGGCCGCTGCCAGCCCCACGCGGCCGGCACCGACAATCACCAGGGGTTCGGTAATTCCTGTTTTCTCTTCATCGAGGTTGAGTTTCTAAACCGGAGCGCCTCGGCTCACCAGGAACTGGTTAAACCACTCGCCCATGTGCGGTGGAGGCTCCGCATAGTTATCGTCAACATCGATTTCCAGCACCCCTATCGCATCCACCTCCAGGCGCAGCCGGTCTCCCGGGCGAACCTCTCCTACCCCTTCGGGAGTGCCGGTGGCGATCACGTCACCCGGATACAAGGTAGTCTGATACGATGCCAAGGACACCAGGCGACGGATAGAGTAAATCATATCCCGGGTATTGCCGACTTGCCGCCGCTCTGCGTTCACGTCCAGGCGGAAGCTCAGGGCGTCCATATCCTTCACCTCGTCTTTGGTAACCACCCAGGGGCCAATGGGACAAAACCCATCAAAGCCCTTGCGGAAAGGACGGTCCTCCCCTCCCCGCACCGAAAGATCCAACAGACCGGTGAATCCGAAAATGACACCGTCGGCCTCTGACTCGACAAGGTTTCGGGCTTTTCGACCAATGACAACGCCGATTTCGGCTTCATGATCGGTCCGCCTGCCTTTAAACGGAAGCGTAATGCATTCTCCCGGTCCGACAATCGACGATGATGGTTTGAGAAATAGCCCGTAGTCCTCGATGGTCTTAATGTTGGCGCCGGCATAAACACCGGACTTCCCCCCCATCTCGTTTTGGTGCCGTTTATAGTTGACTGGCGCCGCAATCACCTTGCTGGGCCAGGGTACGGGTGCGCGGAGGCGCACCGCCTCTAACGGTTTACGCGGCGACTTCGCCAATGCCGACTGGATCATCATGGGATCCTCGTGAACAGCGGCAATAAACGGAAGGAGCCATCCGTAAGGCCAAGTGTTGCTCCATCCGGGAACAATGTCGGTGATATCAACGACCAATTGCTCTTCAATGCACCCAACTTGCCAATCATCGAACAGCGCTAATTTCAACGAAATTCTCCTCCCCGAAAACGTCTATTGTGCCTCTTCGCGATATAATGAGAATGCCTTTAACACCGGAGAATCCGTTAAAGAGAACAAAATAGCGGGCGAAGGTCCTATGCTTTGGTGCCGGTGAGTGCACCACGAAGGAACCACAACAACGTCATGTTCCTCCCAGGGAAATTCCTGACCATCAATTTCGATCACACCGCGTCCCTCTACACCTAGGTACAAGGTGCTCCCGGTGTGCCGGTGGGGCTTAAGCTGCTGTCCCGGCTGAATCCATTGCAGATGGGCATCCATTGTCGGGAGCGCCGGCCCCCCGGTCAGGGGATTAATATACTCAATCATCACACCGTCAAAGGGGCTTCCCGCCTCTGTTTCGGCCAGATGCGCCAACGTACCCCGTGCCTCCTCATACCGATAATTAATAACCGGAGAATAGTGGACCGGCGGCGTCATCCAAGTTGGCCTGAATCCCCGGCCGTAGCGGGCAATAGACGCATCGTTCGGCCGGTCGAGCGGCTGCTGACGCTCGCGGTGACGTTCATAGAAAATCGCAGAGAGCGCCGTGGTTAACGGCATGTCTAGTCCATCGAGCCAGACCACCGCTTCGCTGCCCTCGTTTCCGTGGTCGTGAAACACCCAGGTGGGGGTTGTGACGAAGTCGCCCGGCTTCATTACGGTTTTCTCGCCGTTTACGGCGGTAAACGCCCCTTCTCCCTCAACAATGAACCGAATCGCATTAGGGGTATGGCGATGCGAACGGGCCACCTCGCCGGGCAGGATAATCTGCATGCCTGCGTACAAGGTTGGTGTCACGGCATTGAGACCGGGAAGCCCTGGGTTGAGCAACATGAGCACCCGTCGCTCAGCCTCTTCTGGAGGCACCAGCCTCGCCGCATCATAGAGAAGCGGCCGAAGCTCTTGCCACCGCCATACCGAGGGAATTTCCCGTTTCACCGGCTCTGGTGTCAATGCGTTCGAATACACTTCCCATAGGGCTCCCAAGTTCTTGCCAGGCAGTGCCTGGAATAATTGTCGTCTTTCATCCGCGTTTTTCAGACCGCTGTGATTTGTCGCCATATTCTCTTCTCCTCCCGTCTCAGTTCTCCATCTCGGCAAAATCG
>JAKADI010000303.1 GCA_021820675.1 Bacillota bacterium
AGGGCAACAACGCCATATTCCGAGCACGCTTGATAGCGACAGTCATTTGCCGTTGATGCTTGGCACAATTTCCAGAAATTCTCCGCGGCAAAATCTTTCCTCGTTCGGTAATGTATCGTCGTAGACGGGATGCTTCTTTAAAGTCAACAGTAGCAACTTTGTCCACACAAAATCCACAAACCTTTTTCTTTGGTCGACGTCCCCGTTCCTTTCGCATCGGTCTGCCCTCCTTTCTAAACGACCTCTAATTTTCATTTCACATTGTTAAAAAGGCAGGTCGTCAGGAAATGCGACATCATCAGTTATCGTCACATCAGGTCCTGGAGACGAGCCGGCACTTTGACCTTCTTTTGGACGATCCAAAAATCTTACGCTGTCCGCAATCACTTCAGCTACTCGCCGCTTGCTGCCATCTTGAGCTTCGTAACTCCGGATTTGCAACCGACCTTCAATGGCTACTAGCCGTCCTTTGGTTAAATGATTGCCTACGGTTTCTCCTAATTTACGCCAAGCCACACAATCGATGAAATCAGCTTCCCGTTGCCCTTGTTGATTGGAGAACGGGCGATCCACCGCCAAGGTGAAGGAGGCAACAGGCACGCCTTGAGGCGTATAGCGCAACTCCGGATCACGCGTTAAGCGACCTATGAGAATGATGCGGTTTAGCATGCGGCTCCTCCTAGTTTAATCGTCGAGTCGGACAACGATGGACCGCAGAACATCGTCATGGATCTTCAGAACACGGGTAATTTCGTTGGCAATGTCGTTAGAACCATCGTAATCGAAGTCGACAACCATATAGAAACCCTCGGTCTGTCCGTCAATTTCGTAGGCTAACTTGCGGCGTCCCCACTTGTCCACTTTTGCGATAGTGGCCTGTTCATGGGTGACTACGTCCTGAAAGCGGTCGATAACCGCTTGTGTTTGTTCTTCGCCCAAATCGGGCTTCAAAATGTACATAAGCTCATAATGAATCAAACTTTTTCACCTCCTCCTCGGTCACCTGCCATGCAGGGGCTCCGTATTCCACCGGAGCAGGGCGGCGTGGGCGTTTGCCCAAACAGTTTAAGTGTAGCAGTAATGAATGGGATACGCAATGGAACAATCTTTTGGGGTGTTTTGGGGTGTTTTGGGTGCACTGTCTTTTGAAGACCCCATGACAACCCACCGCTAACGAACCTCCGGAGTCATGAAGCCTTTCTCGATCCGTAAGAAGACCATTCGTGATGGCTGGTCATCCATTGGTGAGCGCACAAGGATTACAGGCGGCGATGTTCATGAGTGGAGACCAGAAGTGTGCAGCGGAGCATTTAATAGACTACTTCAGTTTCGCAGTTTGACCGGTCCCCGAAATCCTTGGGCCGTCTTGCATTTCCGAGTTTTATTCGATCTTAAATGCCCCTTGCACGATATGCTGGAAGTAGCACACAACCACATATCGTCAAAGGGTGTATTTACAGTAGTGATACCAGAAGGTGCACGATCTCCAAAACCCTGAACCACTTTTTTCGCCGGTTTCACGTCGGCCGACGAGGTCGTCCGCCTGTAGGGGAAACGGTGGGATATCGAAGTCTTTTTCAAATCCAGCAAATCGGTCCTGAATTTGTGCACGAGTTTCACGACCGATCCTCTGACCGCTAAGTGGCCCACACCACGGTCGTGTGTCTCCGTGACCAACGGTTAGCCGTCACGGCGCGCGCGGCCCTCCGATCTGCCCTATCGGAAGCGTTACACCGTCGATACCGAAATTAATCGGGCTTAACGGTATTTTGGGATCGAATACCCGCGTCGTTACACTGAAAACGGGCGATTTCAGCATGAGAACTTTGAGAGTAGATTAATGCGGGATATAATCGCATCATCCAAATTTTCCCCCTCGGTCCAGTGGCGCTGTTTTCAACAGTTGTGGGATGCTACCCACAGCTCAATCCGTTAGAAGCCCGGATAATCACGGCGCAGTATGGTTAGGTTAGATGGCGAAAATCCGGGAAGAAAAAGAGTCTTCCCGGGTCGCTCATCTGGAGCCAAGGGCCCTGTCAGGCCACAGCATTTGGAAGCAAATGTATTATATGCTATATGCCCCCTATAACTACCCGGCCGTATCCGGGTTCTTTCCCAATGCTAAGAAGACCAAACGCCGCATTAATTGCGGAAACTCAAGACCGTATGCATTGGCGGCCTTAGGCAATAATGAATTGGGCGTCATTCCCGGAATAGTATTCACTTCAAGTAGTATCGGCCCTTCAGCCGTTAAAATGAAGTCACTGCGCGAAAATCCGCGGCATCCTAAAATTTGGTGAGCGCGAACGGTCAGATCTTGAATCCGTTGCGTACTTTTGTGATCAATAGGGGCCGGACAAATTTCGTCGGAGCCACCGTCTTGATACTTAGAAGTAAAATCGAAAAAACTCCCCGCATGAGGAACGATCTCAATAACGGGCAACGGGGTCAGTGATTCATTATACTCCTCCAAAACAGCACACGTTAATTCACGGCCAACAACTTTCTTTTCCACGAGGAGTGGCAGAGCTGTGTTGGCATGCTCCATCAATGCATCCCGAAGTTCTTCTCGATTGGCGGCCATATAAATCCCCACGCTGGACCCCCCCTCATTAGGTTTAATGACCAGTGGATATCCTAAGCGTGTTTCGATTTGTGGCAGCATCCGGTCAACTGATTCGGCACGTCTGGGAGTTATATAGAATTCAGGCGCCGTGGGTAACCCGTGAAATTGGAACAGTTCCTTGGCACGGTGCTTATTCATCGCGGTACCCGATGCTAATGGACCGCTACCGGTATAGGGGATATGGAGTGTTTGAAGTACGGCCTGAATCGTGCCATCTTCCCCAAAAGTCCCGTGCAGCGCTAAAAATACCACGTCCGTAGCCTCTAAGAGATGGAGACCTTGTAAAGTGACCTGCCGCGACGGAGCTTTATGGATTAATGCAGCCGGGTGCATTACATCATCTGGAATACGTTGCACTTTCTCCCATACACCGTCTTCGTGGATTACGACCGCATCGACAATCAAATCATCGAGGTTGGCCAGTGCATTAAACACCATACGACCACTAGCCATCGATACACTGTATTCTGCGGAAGGCCCTCCCATTAGTACCGTGACATGCGGCTTGGTCATCATGACCCCTCCTAGCCTCCTAACCGAATTTCCCTGGACACATTTACCTATTATACGGTAATAACGAACACTTGTTTCAAGAACTCACGAGCCGCCACCGTGAGCGGCAGTGATTACACGTTTCACCGCACGCTCAAAGGTCTTTCGGGGAATCATGATGCGGTGTCCACATTTTTGGCATTTCAACCCAAAATCGATTCCCGTACGGGTAATAATCCACAACGTATTCCCACATGGGTGGGGTTTTTTTAACTCCACGATATCGTTAAGATGGTATTGTATGGGTGCCATTATTTTGCTAATCCCTTTCAATTTAGGCTAGATGGATTGAATGGCGATAGCAAGACTCGACTACACATCGCCGGATCCATTGGTCTATGGATCCGCAAGTACTTAGGGTCGCTGGAGCCGTGATCGTCCAGGATACGCTAGCGTTGCCGAAAGCTGTGATTCCGGTCAATGTCGCTTCGGGCACCTGACTTTTGGCCGTGGACACTGCTTCTTCCAATGCTTGTTGAACGGCCTGAGGATCGGCGTTTACATCGACAGGCACCACAATTGTCACTATTTGTGACCCACGGCTTTGATTTTGGACTTCGAGAATAAGACGGTTGGGGATGATAATGCTTTCACCACCCGGCCCGGTTAATCGGGTTATACGAATGCCAACCTCTACAACCTGCCCCGATAGGCTCAGTCCAGGAAACGTTACCGAATCACCCACACCAAATTGATCTTCATATAGTAAAAAGATTCCTGTCACGACATCCTGAACCAGACCTTGGGCGCCGAAACTTATGGCCAGCCCGAGAATTCCGGCTCCTGCAATCAATGATGTAGTTTGAATATGAAACTGTTCAAGAACCATAACCACGACAACGAAATCTATGCCATAGCGGACAACCGACGTAAAAAGTCGGTATAAGGTGATGCGCCTTTGGGTAGCTGCATTTTTGGCCGTTTCCATC
>JAKADI010000001.1 GCA_021820675.1 Bacillota bacterium
AATCGTTAACTGGTCGCCAAGATTTTACGCACATGCGAGGAAAGCCTGTTGAAGTGGGCGCGCTGCCGACTGTGTTTCCCCTTTTTCACCCTGCTTATCTCATCTACCGGCAAGCTGCCCGCCGTGTCATGTGTGAAGACTTGGCTGCCTTGGCGCGATATTTCGATGATAGACGCATTGAACATGCGCCGCCCGAGAACGCCTTTTGTCAGTCTTAGGGTTTGTTGCGGAATTGTTCTGGGATGTTCTGGCGAGGATTTGCCTGTGGCGGGGATGCTCAAAAATCATCACATCGCCCGGGCAATGGCCGATAGGGGCTTCGGAGAATTCCGGCGCCCATTGGCATATAAAGCCCCACAAGCGGGTGTCTCAGGGATTGTCGCCAATCGCGGGTTTCCCCGTCGCAAACGGTGCTCTGCCTGTGGGTATAAGAGGGCGACAATGTCCCTGAGTGTCCGAACCTGGACGTGCCCAGCCTGTGACACGCTCCATGATCGCGAGGTGAATGCGGCGATCAATTTACCGCACGTGGCCGCGAGTTCGGTGAGGGGATCCTCATCCGTTCCGGCGTAAGCGGGACTGCTCGGTGACAGCCTGTGGAGTGCCCGCCTGTGGACGACCGGTCTTGACGGCCCTAAGACGCGGTGGCACCGCGAAGCAGGAAGGTGGCGACAGATTTGGTCAGGTCTGACCAGAAATGGATAAGTCCATCAGACGGTTGAGAGTACGGTGTATTTCAGAGTCCACTGCTCGCGGCGAGGGTGGCTGTTCAACTCTCAACGGAAGAACCTCGTTAGAACTGACCTGTTCGCCCCTCCCCGGCTACAGCAGTGTCTCTCAGCCGATGTATGACAAAGATGGCACACAATCGGTGCTCTGCCTTTCTATCGAAGAGACCGTCCACAGTAAAAATTCTGCATCACGTCGCACCATTAAGAGAAACAGGGAGCAAGACCAGGCCCATATTTTGTCGGAACAAACTGAATAATCTCGTACGCAGCTAACCCTGCACGGTAAAAGGGGTCTTCTTTAGTAATTTGTTCAACTTCCGATTCGTGGTCCGCACGCACGAGAATAACTCCACCAGTGCGAGGAATGCGCCTCCCTGAGCAAATGAACCGACCTTGTTCATAGAATCTGTCCAAAAATGCCGCGTGTTGGGCCAGTAATTGGTCAATCTGCTCCAATGGGGCCAAATACGTTAATATAACCACAAACATCGCATCACCTTCCTTCAGAAATGCTCTCCCCTGTCGTGATTCATTCTCCTAGCCGGCTAGGGATGCTTCGCCAATCACTAACTGTTTACTGGTATGTCCAGCCGCGAAAGGATGGATGGGGCTCCATCAACCTCGCCAACTTTGCCGGTACACAAAATATATTGATGGCCACTTGCCGAAAAACCATCATTAGCACTAATTTTTGGCTAAACCCACAATCGGTAAGATATTCGCGGATAATAACCATAGCGAATACCGAGTTCCCGGGCAAGAACTGTCATGCGTTCAATGGTGCGATTGTTTCGCAATGGCCCAGCATCCAAAAATCGAAATGGCAGCCCCTGAAATAATTGCAGAAGTTGTGCTTTGGGTTGAGGATCGTTGCTGGTAACAAACACATCACTGACAGGCTCTTGTGTCGTAGACGATTCCAGGACAGACCAAAAAGTATTTTTGAAACAGCCTACAACAAATGTGCGCGGCAAAGCGCGCTGGATTTCTTCGGCCGCTGAAGTACTGCAATCGAGAAGCAAGTCATCAAACGCAGTATTGAACGGATTGGTGATATCGATTAATATTTTCCCTGCTAGAGCATCTGACATCTCGGGTATCCACTCCATAAGATCCGAGTACCACAGTGCGGGAATGATGATATCGGCCTGAAGGGCATCTTTATACGCGCACAGTGTCACTTTGTTAACCCAGGGCAGCTTCCGCTCGACAACCTGGTGCGGATCGCGGGTTGCCCACAAGACGGCTTCGGGCCCCTTAGACAAGAGGTGGGCCAGTCCTGTGCCCATTCGGCCAGTACCTATAACCGCAATGGTTTTCATGTTATTTATCTCCCCCTTGCATTTACCGTATCATGCTGCTCCGAAAGCAGGGAAGTTCCACAATGGATGGAAGGACAAACCTTTAGGAAGGGGATCGTGACTCTCATGCAATTTGCCTGGATACAAACCTTTTTTGCCACTGTAAAGACAGGAAGCCTCTCCCGGGCTGCTGAAGAGCTCCATTTGACGCCGCCTGCGGCAGGAAAACACATTCGCCGCCTTGAAGAGTGTCTCGGCACCCCTCTATTCATTCGCTCTGCCCATGGCATGGCGCTCAACGATGTTGGCAAGCAGCTCGCGGCACCGTTTCACGAGATCTTAAACGCTTGGGACGAGGTGCAGCGGGTGGTATCCAGGCCGTCAAAACCTGTTCGCATCGGGACCTTGCCGAGTTTGGCGACAACCGTTGCACCCCGCGTCTTATGGAACTTTCATACCATTCAACGACAGCAAGCCGAGTTAGTCCTCTATTCCACATCAGCGCTGATCACTCAAGCCATCATCCATGGAGAAGTCGACATGGGGTTCATGGACGGACGATCTGCTCCCTCGGAATATTGGAACATTCCCCTGTTCTCGGAGTCCCTTGTTCTTGCCATAGGCCACAAACACCATTTGGCTCAATGTGAAAGCGTGCCCTTGGAGGCTCTTGAAGTGGAGTCCCTTATCATGTATTCAGACAGCTGTGATGTCCGTCAAGGCGTCGAGCAACATCTTCAAGTGCATGGCCGCCGTTTGCATGCGACCCTGGAAATGCCCTTTGGCGCTTCTTTGTTAACAGGCGTCGCGTCAGGTCTAGGAATTTCCGTGGTGCCCAAGTCGGTTATGATCCATTACGATAAGACTCGAATCGCATGGAGACGGCTGGAGAACGGTCCTGCTCGAAACATCGTGGCTGTAGCACGCTCCTCACAGTGGGGATCATTGTTAACGGCATGCCTGCCGGATTTTGCGGTAGTGCAATGTGAATAAATAACGCAAGGGGTTCTTTGACCCTAGTCAGCGGTTCGATGAGGGGCGCCGCACTGTATGCATGCTTTTTAATAGCGCACGCCAGTGGAATTGATGACGTGACTTGCCCGCCAAACATGCCACTGGGTCATCGTATTTGACGTGACATATTGAGTGTGATTATCAAGCTGTAGCACACCGGGCGACGCACAATCCGAATCAGCCAGGAATTCGGTTCTCTTTGAGACTCCCATGGCCTCGCGGCCACAATAGAGGATGAAACCGGGGCCGTGGAGAATCTTGTTGTGCCGTACCCTTTCTCTGGTGCTTGTCGGCCGACTTTGAGACGGGTCCGGGGAGGGATTGAGCACATCAGATTGTTGCACGTCCTAGCGGACGCGGCACGCAGGGTCGTCTTCACCCCGTTCCCCTCCCTACACTCGGAGACGTCTTTCTTTCATGAAGGCTGTCGTCATGGATGTGTGTTTCTCCTCCTGCGCGGGATTCGATGTCATCGTGGTCTGTATCATCACGCCGCGTGGTTGGAGGCCGAACGGATTACCGTGTCGCCATGGAGGCGACGGGAGTCTATTGGAAGCTGGTCTATAACGTGCTGGAAAGGGTGTCGTCGCTCACCCTCTGGGTCGTCAATGCTCAACTCAACACATCAAACACGTCCCCGGGCGCAAAACGGATGTGCAAGATGCGCAGTGGCTGGCCGATCTCTTAGCTCGGGGTGTCGCCAGGGGAAATGGTAAAACAAGAACCGTTGTGGGCGGTCCTTGTTTTTTATTATGCGGCGACTTTTCAGACGATGGTAATTGATGGCAGCCGACGTTCAAGAAAATGGGCAATGGTTTGGTTAGTTAATTGGGGCGCTTCAATATGCGGTAAATGCCCAACCTCGTCAAACACGACCAACTCCGCATCGGGCAAAGCTTTTTCAAGGGCTCTCCCATATGCCAGGGGAATGATACGGTCTTCACGTCCCCAAATCAGCAGAGCAGGCATCGTGGCCTGGTTGAGATTTTGGGCGGGATCGGGCACAATGCCTTGAGAACCCAGGTACCTTGCGAATACCCCGCGACCACGGTTGAGTTCCTGGGCATCGTCCAGAGTCCGGTACGGGGTAAACTGGCGGTAGCGTTCAGGATCGTGCACTAAACCTGACATGAATTGATTCGGCGGCAAAGTTAAGGGATTGACAATGGGCTCGTCCGGTACGCTAACCCCGACACTATCCAGGACGATCAACGCCGACACCATCTCTGGGTAATGAGCGGCAAAAGATAGGGCGACACGTCCGCCCATGGAGTTACCGCCCAAAATGCATTGAGAAATGCCTAATGCATCTAACCATCCTTTTAAAACCGGAGGAATGTGGTCGACCGATTCGACGCCATCAATCCACTCTGATCGTCCAAAACCTGGCATGTCAGGGGCGATAACGCGCAATGACGGGGAGAAGTGCTCAAGTTGATGCCAAAAGGCCTTGCCAGTGCCACCTCCGCCATGCAATAAGATGAGGGGATATCCCCGGCCGCCTTCAAACCAACTAAATCCTTTGCCGCGCCACTGGCTGGAGTGGCGTATAATATCGGTTGAAATGGTTGTCGCCTCCTTGCGTAAACTGTCGTTATTGTAAACTTGTCGTCTATTCCGATGGAAGAGAAGGGAAGAATTTAGAAAAGAGAATATATGGATATTCTAAAAGTGGGAAACTTAAGGATTTGCACACAAGGTGAAAGCATGAAAGTTAAAGATGTTGGCGAGAGAGCCCTGGTTTCGACGATACATCGGCTTCAAGCTATTGTGCCCATGGGATATCTGGGTATTGGTGACGACGCCGCTTATGTCCCACCTTCTGCTGAAGGGTGGCTTATTAGCCAGGATATGCTGGTTGAGGACGTCCATTTTCGCTGGGATTGGGTGACACCGGAGCAATTGGGAGAGAAGGCTGTCTGTGTCAATGTCAGCGACATTGCCGCAATGGGCGGAATACCCAAGGCCATTTTAACGAGTATTGCTGTACCCGGTGAATTTGAGATGGGCGACATCGAAGCGTTGTACCGGGGAATGGCTAAGGCGCTGGATCGATACGGGGCCGTTTTGCTGGGCGGCGACACCGTTTTCTCTCCCGATAGAATGACTCTCGATGTATCCATTGTGGGACATCCTGGGAGTAAAGGCCCTATTTTGTTGTCTGGTGCGAAGCCTGGAGATCGACTGTTTGTGACGGGCCGCCTGGGTGCAGCGTATGCGGGTTACATATTACTATCCCATAACGTGAGCTGGCCAAGCACCTCCCTCCAATACCGGAGTGTGTTGCAAGCCCACTTGGCACCGGTGGCTCGTGTTGAGGCCGGCACCAAACTAGGCCTGTTGGCGCATGCGATGACAGATATTTCCGACGGACTGGTGAGCGAATTAAAAGCCATGGCACGCTTTGGGGGAATCGGCGTCAAAATTGAAGCAGACCGGATTCCTATTGACCAGGCAACGAAGATGGTGGCTGCCGAATATGGCAAAGATCCCATCGATTTTGCATTGTACGGAGGAGAGGACTACGAATTGCTGGCAGCCATTCCCCCGTCGCGGGTGAATGAGGCGGAAAGTTTGTGTTTGGGGTGTGGAGTGGCAATCACTGAAATTGGGGTGGTCACAGACACTTTGGGTATTCACATTGTACGGGAGGAAGAGGAGATAGCCGTAGATGAACGAAAGGGATTTCACCACTTCGCCGTGGATCGTGACGAGCCATAGTGTCGATCAAACCCGGCTTATCGCCCATGACATTAACCAGCTGATTTTCCCTACGGCAGTGGTGCTGTTATCCGGTGATTTGGGAGCCGGGAAAACGACGATCATCCAGGCAATGTTAGCAGATTTAGGTTACGCGGGTCCTGTTAAATCGCCAACTTTTGATCTGGTCCATCTTTACGAATGTGACAGGGTGACAGTATATCATGTGGATTTATACCGAATTCAAAGTTTGGTGGAACTTGAGGTGCTGGATTTGCCTCATGATGGTGGGGGCAGAAATGTCTTGTTGGCCGAGTGGGGCGATGCCTTAGCAGGCCTTTATCCAGATTATTTCCATTTAGTTTGTGAACTCTGTGGCCCCCGCTGTCGCCGGTTTAGCCTGACCGTGCATGGTGATGCCTATCAAAGCCGATGGCGGCAGTGGAGGCGCGAGATGGCACAAAAGGAGATAAATTCATAACATGCGCATTGTGGGATTCGATGCCTCAGGAGCCACATTATCCGTCGGCTACATCGCGGACCAGGAGGTCTGGGCCGACTTGTATTGGCAGCATTCCAGAACAGCAGGCAGTCATTTGGTTGCATGGATTGATATGTTGGTCAGGGAATTTGGCCAGCCTGAAGGCATTGTCGTAGGAGTGGGTCCAGGCTCGTTTACCGGTGTTCGCATTGCCTTGAGTGCGGCGAAGGCACTGTCCTATGCATGGAATGTGCCTTTAGTGGGTGTCTCATCGCTCAAGGCCTGGGCCTACTCCATCACGGGATACCAGGGGAAGGTTTTTGTCTCCTCGGAAAAGCGGGGCCCGGCTTTTTATGCGGGCTTATATTACGTCGGGAAAAATCCCTTGCCTGAGGTCATTATGCCGGATTGGGCTGTGAACGGGAGTTTACCCGACGAGTTCCCTTTATCCGAACCTGTAGCCATTGTAGGTCCTGTTGCGTCCGATCCCTCATATACTTTTCATGTGAGTGTCAACCCCGTTGCCTTGACATGTCCTATATTAGGCAGCCGTGTGGCATTTCTTGGTCAAAGCAGGTTACAATTAGGGCAGGTGGACGATCCCATGACATTAGCTCCCGCATATATCCGCCCACCTGCGATCTCGACACCTGGATGGCGAATACGGCCTGAGGGGAAAGGAAGACAGTAGGTATGGCAGTCAATGATGATCGAACCCATGATCAATTGCCCCATTCTACTCCGGATATTGTTATTCGGGACATGTATATGGCGGATCTGGATGCAGTTATGGGGATTGAAAGTCATTCGTTTACAACACCTTGGTCACGCAATGCATTCCAAACCGAACTTCTGGAAAACACCTTTGCGACCTATCTGGTTATCGAATTCCATGGTAAAGTTGTCGCATATGGCGGTATGTGGATTATTTTAGACGAGGCCCATGTCACCAACATTGCCGTTCACCCGGATTACCGGGGACATCATATCGGGGAAGCCATCATGAGGGGACTGATCGAACGGGCCAAACACAGCGGTGTGGTGCGAATGACTTTAGAAGTACGCCGCGGCAATTTGGTAGCCCAGCATTTATACAGCAAATTAGGATTTGTCCAATTGGGAGTTCGCCGTGGATACTACACTGACACCCGGGAAGATGCCTTTATTATGTGGAAAGATCCTTTGTAACTCTTATAACGGGCCCAAAAAAGCATTTAAGAGGCGTTTTAGATGTTAACTAGCACGGGTTTCGGTTTTGGATGTGTTGTCGCCATTTGGCGGTGGTTTCACAGGCCATCCTCCCCACCAACTTGCAAAGCCTCCCAAGAGACCATAGAATCCGGCTGCAAATGCGGATGTGATCAACGCTCCCGAAATGACGTGCAAGTGGAGCATGTTGACGGCCGCATCTTTTGGTACGCCATGCAGTTGGTTTAATAGTGCCAATTGGGCGCGGGGTAAGCGAATAATATATTGATAGATTAAGGAACTGGCAAACGCGGTGAGAGATCCCAACAGGACGCCTGGCCAAAAGGGCGGATGTCCGTGCTGTTTGAGATAACGGCCGAAAAAGACAAAAATGAGGACGCTAAACAAAAAGGTCAATAAATGACTGAGGGTGAGATAACGGTAAGTCGTCGGTGACAGGGTAAGGAGGGAGGGTCCCGCCAGCACGATGAGCAGCATGAATAGACTAACGCTAACGACACCAAACATGATCATGCAGCCCTCCTTTATCGGGTAACATAGTGGTAGTATGGCCGGGGACACGAGAAGAATATGCGCCCGGGCGCAAGAAGAGGGAGGAAGGACTGTTACGAAGGTTTTAGGAATCGAATCGTCTTGTGATGAAACGGCTGTGGCAATTGTGGAAGACGGCCATCACCTCTTAGCCACCAGCTTAACTTCATCGGCCCAAATTCATGCACTATACGGGGGCGTCGTTCCCGAGGTAGCCGCTCGGGAGCACGCCATGGCCATTATGCCCGTTCTCGATTCTGTCTTGGCCCACTCCCGTTTAAGTCTCTCCAAGATCGATGGTGTGGCTGTGACGCAAGGGCCGGGACTATTGGGTGCTCTTTTGGTGGGGGTAACTTTTGCCAAAAGTTTAGCGGCAGCTTTGAATATCCCGGTGGTCGGCGTACATCACCTCCAAGCGCATCTTTATGCCAATGCGTTGGAAGAGTCTTTGCATTTTCCTGCTTTAGCCTTGTTGGTATCAGGGGGCCATACCTCTTTGCTGTTATGGCGGAATTACTTACAATGGGAGGTTTTAGGCGAAACCCGAGATGATGCGGCGGGAGAAGCCTTTGATAAAGGGGCCCGCATTTTGGGACTCGCGTATCCCGGCGGCCCGGAAATTGAACGGTTGGCGAAACGGGCTGCAAAAAAATCCTTGCGTCTACCGGTTGCCGATATGGCGGGTACATTGGATTTCAGTTTTAGCGGCGTTAAAACCGCTGCCAAAAGTCTCTGGCAAGCCCATCGTGACGAGCCGGAAGAAGTCGCTTATGCCCTGCAAGACGCGGTGATCAAGGCCCTGATGAAAAATATTGAACGGGCATTGGCACGTTATGATGTCAAACAGATTTACGTGGCGGGGGGCGTGAGTGCTAACCGGGCGCTGCGTGATGCCCTAAGGCATCTTGGCATGGTTCGAAACATAAATATGTCTATTCCAAGAATTGAATATTGCACCGACAATGCGGCGATGGTCGCCGCTCTGGGCTATTACCGTTTACGGGAAGGCCAGACGATGGGAGGTTTTGAGGGGCCCCGTCCCCTCTGGCCATTGGCTACGGTTCGCTAGCAAAAGCCGTGAATCACGATTATCTTAACTAAGGCGGGAAGGGACGGCATGGACTGATGTTGCTAAAATTTGGTGATTATTACCCCGAAGTGGGTCAGCCGGTTTTTGTCGCGCCGGGATCATATGTGATTGGGCAAGTCATGCTGGCCGATTACACATCTGTGTGGTTTAACGCAGTTATTCGCGCTGATAGCGAATACATCCGAATTGGGATAGGCAGCAATGTTCAAGACAACGCAACGTTCCATGCCGATCCCGGATTTCCCTGTGTGATTGGCCAAAACGTTACCATCGGGCACAATGCCGTGATCCATGGGGCCGATATTGCCGATGACGTTTTGGTGGGAATGGGGGCTATTGTTATGAATGGGGCCAAAATCCATAGCCAGGTCCTTGTCGCTGCGGGAACGGTGATTCCCCAAGGGGTGGAAATTCCCTCGGGGTCTGTGGTGATGGGACAGCCTGCCCGTGTTGTTCGACCAATAAAACCGGAAGAAGTCGCACAAATTCATCATGCCGCGCATCATTACCGAGAATTGTGGACCAAACAAGGATGGCATTTTCGTTAGAGATTTTTGGCGATTGAGGCATGAATACCGCACTTATGGTAAATCATACCCCAAAAAGCTTGGAGGGATTCATTGTGAAGCATGTACACTTCATCGGCATCGGCGGATACAGTATGAGCGGTTTGGCACTCCTTCTCCACCACCAGGGATATCAAGTAACTGGTTCAGACGTGAATCCTTCCAGTCGAACAGAACGCCTTCAGAATCATGGCATTCCCATTGAATTTATGCATAAGCCTGACAACGTCCAAGGAGCCGACTGGGTTGTCTATAACACAGATGTGCAGGAGGATAATCCCGAAAGACAAGCGGCGGTTACGCAAGGGATTACGCTGGTTCATCGCTCGGAGGTTCTGGAACACTCGTTGGCAGGCCATCGTGCCATTACCATTAGCGGGACTCATGGGAAGACAACAACAACCACGATGATTGGGACCATACTCCAAGACGCTGGCTTGGACCCCACTGTATTAGTTGGAGGGGAAGTGCCTCAATTTGAGGGAAACGTTCGTATTGGGCACGGACTATACGCAGTTGCCGAAGCAGATGAGAGTGACGGAACGTTTTTGCGTTATCACCCCCAAGTTGCGGTAGCGACGAATATTGAGCCTGAACACCTCGATCATTACCATGGCGAGTTATCCGCACTAATTGCTGCATTTAGGACCTATTTGGAAAAAGTGCCGCGAGATGGTGTAGCGGTGATAGGCGTTGATAATCCGCACCTTTTGGCTGTGGCTCGCACGCTGAGCGTCCCTATGGTGACCTATGGGCTGAGTGCGGAGGCTATGGTTCGAGCAGAAAACATCGAGTTTGGGTCGGATCAGACGCGCTATCAGGTGGTGGTAAACGGGAAGCGCGCCGTTGGTGTAGTCCTATCGGTGCCAGGCTTGCATAATGTCATCAATAGTCTAGGGGCGATGGCGGCGGCTCATCATGTGGGGGTGTCGTGGCAACAGTCTGCAGAAAGTCTTGAGCATTTCGTCAATGCCGAGCGCCGTTTTCAGGTCTTATTAGAGCATCCTGTCATGGTGGTCGATGACTATGCTCATCATCCCACCGAGATCATATCGACGCTCCATGCGTGCCGTCAGCGGGCCCAGGGACGTGTCATAGCGCTGTTTCAACCCCAACGATACGTGCGTACGAAAAATTTGTGGGATGAATTTGTATCCGCTTTTCACGACGCAGACATTCTCTACTTAACCGATATTTATGCCCCAGCGGGAGAGGTTCCCATGGAAGGAATTAGCGGTGAGCGGTTGGCGGACGATATCGCCAGACAGGGACAAACAGTTCATTTTCGTCATGATATGTTTCAAGTAGTCGATGAATTGATTGACAAGCTCGGTCCCGGGGATTTGTTTATCACTATGGGGGCTGGCAACGTTTATTTGGCGGCACGTGATATGGCGAAGAAATTCAATACGAGAGGTGTGTCTAACGCAGGGTTGTGATAGACTGATTAGAAATTCCGAACGACAGCGGGGAAGGAACAGAAGGAGAGATAGAGCGTGGAATTTCATGAGAAGTTTGGGCTTGAGGCCCTAACTTTCGATGATGTCTTGTTGCTGCCAGGACATTCAACCGTGTTGCCGAAAGATGTCGATTTGTCGACGCGATTCACGCGCAATGTCATGATCAATACACCGCTGGTATCTGCGGGGATGGACACTGTGACCGAAGCTCGGATGGCGATTGCCATGGCGCGCGAGGGTGGGGTGGGAGTCATTCACAAAAACATGTCGATTGACCGTCAAGCCGGCGAAGTGGACAAGGTTAAACGCTCAGAGCATGGTGTGATTATTGACCCGATATTTTTAGGTCCTGACAATATGGTGCGTGACGCCCTTGAAATGATGGGGCGATACCGAATTTCCGGAGTGCCGATTGTGCGTGATGGCGGCTATTTGGTTGGTATCCTCACCAATCGGGACTTGCGATTTGAAACCAATTTTGATCGTCCGATTCAAGAGGTCATGACAAAAGATGAATTGGTGACGGCGCCCGAAGGAACCACATTAGATGAAGCTAAGGCTATTTTAGGGCGGCATCGCATTGAGAAATTGCCACTGGTCGACCGGATGGGGCGCTTACGTGGACTCATTACAATCAAAGATATTGAGAAGGCGAAAAAATTTCCCCATTCGTCTAAGGACCGCAATGGACGATTATTAGTTGCTGCCGCTGTTTCGGTTGGAGCGGATACGATCGAACGGGTTGAGGCGCTCGTGGCTGCTCGCGTGGACGTCATTGTTGTCGATACTGCTCATGGCCATTCTCAGGGGGTTATTAACACCGTACGCCAAATAAAGGAGTTATTTCCCGCCGTGGATGTGGTAGGGGGAAACATCGCCACTCCTGAAGCGGCCCAAGCCCTCATTGCGGCTGGCGCCGACGCACTCAAAGTGGGAGTGGGTCCTGGATCAATTTGCACCACGCGTGTTGTTGCAGGTATTGGGGTTCCCCAAATCACGGCCGTTTGGTCCTGTTATCAGGTCGCCAAAGAAGCCGATGTTCCCGTGATTGCCGATGGCGGGATTCGCTGGTCCGGTGACATTGTGAAAGCGTTGGCGTCCGGTGCCTCTTCCGTGATGATCGGGTCATTGTTTGCTGGCACAGAAGAGAGTCCTGGCGAGATGGAGATTTTTAAAGGACGATCGTTTAAAGTCTATCGAGGGATGGGGTCCTTGTCGGCCATGAAAGAAGGTTCTAAAGACCGGTATTTCCAGGACGAACAGGACGTAGAGAAGCTGGTGCCTGAGGGGATTGAAGGGCGGGTTCCGTACCGGGGTTCCTTGGCTGATACGGCGTATCAACTGATGGGAGGGGTAAGGGCGGGAATGGGCTATTGTGGCACACCGACCCTTGCAGATCTTCGGCAAAGGGGGCGTTTTATTCGTATTACCAGTGCAGGGCTTTTGGAGAGTCATCCGCACGATATTCAAATTACGAAGGAAGCCCCAAATTACAGCTTATAGCGACAGGCGAGAAATGAAAGGCGGATTGATGTGGCACGGCTTGTTATTGAAGGACGTTCCCCGCTTTCTGGCGAAGTGAGTGTAGAAGGGTCCAAGAACAGCGCATTGCCTATTATTGCTGCCGCAGCGCTCGCAGCAGAGGGCACGTCGGTGTTGGAGAACGTTCCGCGGTACACGGACATTCTGGATCTGTGCCAGATTTTGCGTGAACTGGGAGCACATGTCGAGTGGACCGGAGAGACCGATTTGCAAATTACGGCCACACATTTATCCGATTACCATGCTCCTTATGAATTAGCCAAGAAGCTTCGTGGTTCCACCTACGTTGTTGGGTTATTACTGGCGCGTCTTAAACGCGCTGATGTTGCCTTTCCTGGTGGCTGCCAGATCGGTTCCCGCCCTGTCAATTTTCATATTCAAGGATTCCAGGCACTAGGGGCGACCATGTGGCTGGAACACGGCTCGATCCATGGAAAGGTAGAAGATTGTCTTGTCGGTAATCGTCTTTATATTGAACGGGCCTCGTTTGGAACCACCATCAACTTGATGATTGCAGCCAGTTTGGCGAAAGGTACCACGACTTTGGAAAATGCGGCCATGGAACCAGAAATTGTCGATTTGGCCAATTTTCTCAATGCTATGGGAGCGAAAGTCCGGGGTGCTGGGACGAGTCTCATCCGAATTCTACGGGTCCAAGTCCTCCACGGTGCCCACCACGAAATTATTCCCGACCGGTTGGAAGCTGGCACCTATCTAATCGCCGCCGGGGTAGCGGGAGGGACAGTGGGGGTCATTAATGTCATTCCTGAACATTTGCGCACGGTTCTTCTAAAGCTGGAGCAGGCGGGGGCCACCATCGAAGAGGACATGGACAGGATTCGAATCCACGTCAGCCGACGCTTGCAAGCCGTGGATATTGAAACGTTGCCGCACCCAGGTTTTCCTACGGATCTGCATCCTCAGATGGTAAGTTTGTTGTCTTTGGCTAATGGCATCGCTGTGGTGCAGGAAACGGTTTTTGAAAATCGATTTGGTTATGCCCATGAACTGGTCCGGTTGGGGGCGGACATCAACTTGGAACGGGAAACCGCCATCGTAAGGGGTGTTGAACAATTAACTGGAGCCCCCGTGCAAGCTCAAGACATTCGAGGAGGCGCTGCCTTGGTGCTGGCGGGCTTGGGGGCATTGGGAACGACCATTGTGGACGGGGTGGAGTACATTGACCGAGGCTATCATGCGTTGGAATATAAGTTAAGGTCGATGGGGGCCAGGATTTTTCGCGATGACTCTTAAAAATTGGTAAATTCCCTCCGTTGCCTATTTGCGTTAGCTAGTCCGTCCTGAAGGGCGGCGCTTGGGAAAAAACCTACATATCACGTGGGCCACTTTGCTGTGGCTCACGTGATATGTAGGTTACCACCTTTGCAGTGAATACTAACGAATCGTCGGGAGTGACACCCCCAAAGGCGAGGTCTTCTGATTCCTGACAATTAGTGACCGATTGTTACCCTCATCTCAAACTTATTAATATTAAACTTTAGGAAGTCAAAACATTGTTTAAACAGGTTCCTTAAATATTCTTCCCTGGCGGGGCGTGCGACCCGCCGAAATGCTGTTCCCAAAATTTTTTTTGGGCAAGCGGATATCACAGGAGATTTGTGACGGGGTTGTCATCCGCAATAAAACTGGATATCCGTTTTATGGTGAGCTTGGCACACGCAGTATAATGACCATGGAACCCCTTGATCAAAACAGGCGAAATGGACCGGACCACGTCATCACGGCAAACTCTCAAGGGCCCGGAGAGTGACGGGGACCACGATCGAAGACGAACGGCCTGATTTTCTTGGGTCCAAATTGAAGCCCCCAGTGCTTGGGGTGAGGAAAGGCAGATGAGGCAGATGCCGGAAAGTGTTGTGGTGAGTGTGGCGAGGACACCTTTTGTCCCGTTTGGCGGGGCCTTAAAGGATGTACCGGCACCGGAGTTAGGAGCTCATGCCATAGGCGCAGCGCTTGAAAGGTCGCATATTGACCCAGCCATCATCGATTATGTATTTATGGGACAAGTGGTCCAAGCGGGATCGGGACAAATTCCTTCCCGTCAAGCGACAATGGGGGCCGGAATGCCTGATACGGTACCATCGGACACGATTAATAAGGTATGCGCGTCGAGTTTAAGGGCAGTAAATCTCGCCGATATGGCGATTCGCGCAGGGGAGATCCGCTCTGCCGTCGCCGGAGGAATGGAATCGATGAGCAGGGCACCATATTTGGTCGAAGGGGCGCGATTTGGTGTGCGGATGGGCGACAGGACGCTCGTTGATTCTGTTATACATGACGGGCTATGGTGCAGCTTCGGCCAATGTCACATGGGTGTTTATGGCAGCGAGGTAGCGCAAGAATTTAATATATCCCGCCGGGACCAGGATGAATGGGCCTACCTCAGCCATGTGCGGGCTATTCATGCCATTGACCAGGGGCGTTTCGCCCCGGAGATTGAACCTTTTACGGTGAAGGGCCGACGCGGCGAGCGTACGATTGTCGAACACGATTTGGGTCCGCGGCGTGATACCACATTAGAAAAAATGTCTGCGCTTTCACCGGTTTTTGTGGAGGATGGGACGGTAACGGCTGGTAATGCTCCAGGACTTACGGATGGAGCGAGCGCGTTGGTTATCGTGGAGAGGGAATGGGCAAAGGAATTAGGACTTAAGGTTTTAGCGACGATTGTCAGTTCCGGATATGTATCCAAGGCTCCACGGTATCTTCATACGGTTCCCGCTTACGCCGCCCAAATGGCTCTATCCCGCGCCGGAATCGACAAATCGGAATTAAAGCGGATAGAAATTAATGAGGCCTTCGCCGCGGTGACCTTGACCAGCATTAAGGTTGGCGAGTTTGATCCGGACATTGTGAATGTCAATGGCGGAGCCGTGGCGCTAGGACATCCCATCGGCGCCTCGGGAGCGCGTATCTTAATGACTTTAATTACCGAATTGCAACGCATAGGCGGGGGATATGGAGTTGCGGCAATTTGCAGCGGGGGCGGCCAGGGCGAAGCCACGGTCGTTCGCGTGGATTAGGAGTGATCGAATATGTCTCGGATATTGGTTGTCGGTTCTGGGCAAATGGGAAGCGGGATTGCTGAGACGGCGGCCCGCCACGATTTCGACGTATGGCTATGGGACAGTGCAAGCGAGCAAGCCAAGAAGGCACTTGGCAATATGCGCAGTCGGTTGGACCGGCAGGTGCAAAAGGGCCAGATAGACCCGGCAACACTTGAACAGATCCTCAACAAGATTGTAATCCCTCCGAGTCTTCAGTCGGTTCCCAGCGTCGATCTGGTTATCGAGGCTATTGTGGAGAAAGAGGCGGACAAAGTCACGGTGTTTCAACAACTTGGCGAACTTTTTGACACTGCGACCGTGTTGGCGTCCAACACCTCGTCCATCTCTATTTCCCGGCTAGGACGCTATGTGCCTCACCCGGAGCGGGTGATTGGCATGCATTTTATGAATCCGGTGCCTGTAATGCGTCTGGTTGAGGTGATTGCGGGGACCTTGACCAGTCACGATACGGTGGAGCGCGTCTTGGCTTGGGCCAAGATCATGGATAAGACGGCTGTCACCGTACAAGATTACCCTGGATTTGTATCAAATCGGATTCTTATGCCGATGATCAACGAGGCGGTCTTCGTTCTCCAAGAAGGAGTGGCGGACAAAGAGGCTATTGATACCGTGATGAAGTTCGGTATGAACCATCCAATGGGTCCCTTAACCTTGGCCGACTTTATTGGACTGGACACCTGTCTGTCGATTATGGAGGTGTTATATGAAGGGTTTGCCGATTCGAAATACCGTCCTGCACCGCTGTTGCGTAAAATGGTGGATGCTGGCTTATTAGGCCGCAAGAGTGGACGCGGATTTTATGATTATACGACATAAGGGTGCCTTCCCTTTTAAGCAGCGGATTACTTAGATGGCTTGAGGGATATTTTGGGCTTTGACTAGCGCCGATAGCGTAACCATTTTGTAGCCCATTTGAGTCAATTGTTCCAAAATAGCATTCAGCGCCGTTAAGGTTTGACTCCGATTTCCTCCGCCATCATGGAGCAAAATGATCGAGCCAGGCTTGACCTGGGTAGCAACCTTGTTGACAATGGACCCAACCCCGGGACGGGCCCAGTCCCGGGTGTCTATAGACCATAAAACGACGGTATAACCGTGTTCGCTAAATGTTTTGAGTAAAGCTGCAGAGATCATGCCATAGGGAGGACGGTAAAACGGAGCAACATGTCCGCCCAACGACTCGATATAGTGGGTGGTTTTGGCTGCATCATTCCATAAAGACAAGGCGCCCATGCGATGTAAATTTAAATGATTCCACCCATGGTTAGCGATGACGGATCCTTGCCTGGTGATTTCCGAAACGAGTTGGGGAAACCGTTGGGCTTCATGTCCCAAAACGAAAAAAGTCCCATGGGCATGATATTGGGATAAGACCTTCAGGATCATCGGGGTATATTGAGGAGAAGGACCATCATCAAAAGTCACCGCGACCATCTTTTTATTCGTGACAACATGAGTTAAGGCTCCTTGGCTGGCTGGCTGACTGGCGAGGAAAAATGCCAGAATCATAATCAAGACCGGTCCAACCGCCAGCCATCTCCATCCCTGATTCATTCATGAGTCATCTCCTTCATGGACGTACCTTCAAACTCACATGATTTGTACGCGGATTTCGGAAACAATATGCGGCAAGTATCGGCACAAAGGGGGCGAAAACATGGACGAGACACTATGGCAGGAAATTGAGCCTTGGATGGTGAATATCAGGCGTCAAATTCATCAATTTCCTGAACTGGGATTAGAAACTCCGAATACAGCCAAATTGGTGGAAAATATTCTCGATCAGTTAGGGATCCGCCATAATCGACTCATTGGGACCGGTGTCGTGGCTCACGTGGGGCCCCAACAAGGCCAAGCCATTTTGCTGCGTGCGGACATGGACGGATTGCCCATCACCGAACAGACGGATTTGCCGTTTCGTTCGCAGATCCCTAAGCGTATGCATGCCTGCGGGCATGATGCCCACACCGCAATGTTGTTGGGAGCAGCCTTTTATTTGAGCCATATCCAGAACTCTTTGCCGCACCCGGTTACCTTGATGTTTCAACCCGGAGAAGAGGGGCCCGGAGGAGCCTTGCCGATGATAGAAGCCGGCGTATTGGACAATCCGCGGGTGACCCGTGCTGTGATGACGCACGTTGACAGCGAACTGCCATGGGGGACAATTGGCCTTTGTGGCGGCCCTGCCATGGCTTCTCCGAATGATTTTACAATAACTTTACGGGGTCAAGGCGGACATGGCGCCCATCCGGATAAGACCATTGATACCATTGTGGCGGCTAGTGCTGTGGTTCAAGGAGTTCAGACGTTGGTAAGCCGCGAACAAGATCCAACCGAGCCGTTAGTCGTGACATTTGGCACTATCCACGGCGGATACCGCGAAAATGTTATTGCTGACGAGGTCCAGTTAACCGGCACGATTCGCATTTTATCGCCGGGTGTCGTAGAGCATGTACTGGAACGGTTTGCCCAGTTTGTCGAGGGCATCGCTCATGCGTACCGGGTCCAGGCCGAGGTCAAGACCGTTCGGGGATACCCGCCGCTGGTGGCCGATCCGCATTTTACGCGCGAGGTGGATACGGTGTTGCGGCGGGAGTTGGGATCCGACGCCGTAGTGCAATTACCCCGGCCGTCTATGGGAGCAGAGGATTTTGCTTATATAGCGGCACGTGTTCCCGCAACCAACCTTCATGTGGGGGTCGTGGGTCCAGAATTTGTCACGGGCATTCATTCGCCAAGATTTACCCTTGATGAGCGCGCCTTGGTGACCGGATCTAAGGCCTATGCAGCGGTTGCGCTGTATTTATAAACGGACCAGGTCGATGGCTGCTACCGCAGCTGCTCCCACGGGGTGATGTCAAATACGGAGGGGAAAGATTGGATAATTATCCTAATCATCTTAACGAACGCGGTGAAGTGCACATGGTGGACATCGGGAATAAACAGGTGTCCGAACGTATAGCCCGAGCACGGGGTACGCTTATGGCGGATCCTCATATTTGTCAGGCTGTCGGTGCCGGGCAAATTCCCAAGGGCGACGTTTTGGCGGTTAGCCGGGTGGCGGGGATTATGGCTGCCAAACGCACAGCAGACTGGATCCCTTTATGCCATCCTTTGCCCTTGACGAACGTTGAAATTCTCATTGACGTACAAATCGACCGTTTTGTGGTCGAATCCACCGTCCGCACGACAGCTGCCACCGGAGTTGAGATGGAAGCCTTAACTGCGGTTACAGCCACTTTATTGACGTTATATGACATGCTGAAGGCACTGGACCGGAGCCTGGAACTGACAAATATTGCCTTAATGGAAAAGAGCGGCGGGCGATCCGGTCATTTCGTCCGTGAAGGAGGCCGCAATGTGGAACGTCGCGATTCTCACCAGTAGTGATCAAGGGTCTGCCGGCCGCCGCGTTGACACCGCAGGTCCATTGATTAAAGAGGCTGTGAAAGACTTGGGGACGGTCGTGGACTACCAACTTCTATCCGACGACGAGGAAGGTTTGGTGACACAACTTCAAACGTGGGTGAATGGCGGGATCGACCTGATTATGACGACGGGAGGAACGGGACTGGGCCCTCGGGACAATATGCCGGAAGCTACTCGCCGGGTAATCAGCCGTGAAATCCCAGGAATGAGTGAAGCCATGCGTCTGGAGTCTATGAAACATACTCCCTTTGGCATGTTGTCGAGAGGCGTGTGCGGACAGGCTCAGCAGAGCCTCATCGTGAATTTCCCTGGCTCTCCCAAAGCGGTAAAGGAGTTGTTGCCCGTCATTTTGCCGGTGTTGGATCATGCCTTGGCGATTATCCATGGACAGACGGATCATAAAAATTGATGATTGAGATAGATATTACGAGAATTGCAGAGAATTTATGGCGAAAATGGTCAAATTTCGGGATTTTGTTTATCAGGAAATTATTTGACGCTGCCAGGCCTTTTGGATAAACTGCTTTATGGGTACGTTAGCACTCGGCGACATCGAGTGCTAACAAAAAACATATTACTCTCGTTGCAAGGAGGAAAACATCTGTGGAGATTCGTCCGCTTGGTGACCATGTAGTGGTACAAATTTTAAGTGACGATACCATGCCTTCGGGGATTGTGTTGCCCGACACCGCGAAGGACAATCCGCAGCGGGGACGTGTCATTGCCGTTGGTTCC
>JAKADI010000304.1 GCA_021820675.1 Bacillota bacterium
TCCGCACGTTTCCAACAAGAGTGAAATAGCAGCCATCATGACACCAAAGGTCCAAACACGGAATCTGTGGTTCGCAGTCATCTTCCCATCGCGCCTTTCGAGAGAACTGGGCATTGCCCGCTTCAGGGTGGTTCGACGTGTCGAGGCCGTGGGTCTATTGGGATAAATATTTCCCATGGCTGCCCATTTTTGCGTCGTGTTTGCAGTTTTACCAAGGAAATGTCAATACATTGTGACAATAATCACCCCAGTGATTTTTTTCTTAGAAAAAATCACGAGGCTAAAAAGGTGCAACCCGCCCGAATCCGAGGCGCCATGAGGCGTATTGAGCAAAAAAATGAGGGGATATGGCAACGTGATTTGGTAGCATGAGGGGAACCAGGTTTTCTATTGGGTGGGACACGAAATGAATGAGACGTTTTCTAGAGCCGCTATTTCGGTTTGGGGCGGGATTAGGAAATCCCAGCCAAGCCCGTGTAGCGGTTGGGCATGAAGACTAATTAGTCTCTAATCCAATCGAGAATGGGTTCGTCGCGATGCCGAGCGGCCCATTGGCGGAGAGTTCTTAGGGCTTTCGTTTCGATTTGTCGGACACGTTCACGCGAAAGATGCAGAAGTTTGCCAATGTCTTGTAAGGTCATAGGGGAGCTGCTAAGACCAAATCGAAGCCGTAATACCGTTGCCTCTTGGGGCTTTAGTTCGGAGAGCAGGGCGTTTACCACTTCATGTTGGCCCTGGCGCCGAAGCGCTTCCCCAATCAAGTCGTCGTCCGAAATCACGGTGCCATATCTATTTGTCGGGGCCAGTGTGTTGAATCCAGGCCACTGCTGCGCGAATTTCACGCGGGAAGGGTGCCAAACTCGTGGGCTTGCGGGATTTCGTGGAGTAGACTCGGTGTTCTTATGCACAGTCCATGTCTCCTTAATGGGGGGACAGGCGTGACATTTGGAAAGGGTTCCGCGAGGAAACCGAACTTGACCCATAAATTTCGTACGGTCCCGGGTCCAAGACTCCCGAATCCACCCCGTGGCATACGTGGTAAATCGCGCCAGGGCCGGATCGTACCGCTTGGCGGCTATCCACAGACCTTGATTAGCGGCTTGAACCCCATCGCCTAGAGACCAAATGGTCTCGTTGCCTGGGCCCTCCCATTTTCGCGCTAAATAAGCGGCATAGCGGAGATTGTGAATGGTAAGGCGGATGGCTGCGTTGTTGTTGCCCGCTTGGATGGCGGCGCCCAAGGACGCCTCTTCTACGGCTCCAAGAATGGGAATATGCTGAATCTGTCTAAAATAAGCCCTTAATGATTGGAGCGGCACCAAGAGAATGTCCGGAATATCCCATCGATCATCGGCAACTCGTGAAAAGTGAGTTGCTGCCATTCTTGTTACCCCCTCGTATAAAGATATTTCAAGGGATTCAGAGCAATTCAGCCGCAATTTATGGTATCCAAAAAACCCAATGCGTCGTCAAAACGTTGGACATGATGTATCCGCACTTTTTATATCGGGATTGAGTCGGTAGAAGTTATTCAATGCTTGATTGCAACTTGGATGAATACGATCTTTGATGGCTTGTTTTGTAGTGGAACCACGTTTTCCGTGTTCTGCCAATGGATTATGAACGTCGGTCGTGTGGTGTTCTGCTCCAAGACCTCAGTTGCCTGGATAAAATCGCCGAGAGATAAGAAAGTCTCTTTCAGAACACCCGGGTGTCCTGAAAGAGGATCTTCCTAATCGTCATCCGTCCGAAATGTCCCGGTCAATATCCGTTGCTCCGTGATGACAGGAGAGGAAGGATCAGAGATTTTCCGGATAGAGCAGGGCGTAGAACAGATAAACTAACGAAAGGAGCCCTACAATGCCGCCAATGACCATTTCGACCATTTAACGTTCCCCCTTCTTCGCTTGTGACGCGACCCATAACCGGTCACAGTAATGGATGTAGAATTCACATCCAATAAAAAACAACACGCCGACACCGATGGAAGCCACATCTAGCATGGCATTTCGCTCCTTTCTCATCAAAACCGGGGATTAGAGATGATGCTGGTGCATCCATGTTCTCAGCGATAAGTTGAGTTCCAGCACATTCACATAGGAGTTTCCGTACATTCCTAAAAATCGCCCATGCACGTGGCTGGCAATGATCCCCTTCACTACGGACAGGGGCACATGATCAACTCGAGCGATGCGTGGCGCCTGCAAGTAGGCAGCGGCCGGACTGATATCGGGATCCAAGCCGCTGTCCGAGCTTTCCACCATGGATGAGGGGACCTGAGGGACTTTGACACCGGGATTTTCTTTCAAAAAGGTTGTTAAATTGCCTTTGACCTCTTTTACCAGTGCGGGGTTGGTGGGCCCGTAATTGCTGGCAGCCGATGCCGCTGCGTTGTAATTGGCTGCGGAGGGCCGGCTGTCAAACCACTTGGGACTGGTGAAACTCTGCCCAATCATGTGGGCCCCAATAACCTGCCCGTGCAGGCGAATGAGGCTGCCATTGGCCTGTACCGGGAACAGTGTTTGAGCCAGACCGGTGACGACAGCGGCATAAATGCCCGCTGTCAGTATGGTAAAAGCCACCAACAATCGAAATGATGTCCATAAATGTTTGACCATTGTGTGATTACCTCCTTCCCTTGCCGGGTGTTAGGGATGCAATGATACCAGATGCAGCGCGGTGAGTGCGAGATCAATGAGTTTAATCCCAACGAACGGCAAAATCAGGCCTCCAACTCCGTAAATTAGCAAGTTGTTACGCAGCATCACGGCTGCGCCAACAGGGCGGTAACGGACTCCGTGCAATGCCAGCGGAATCAACAACGGGATGATGATGGCGTTGAAGATAACGGCCGACAACACAGCGCTCTCCGGAGAGGTTAAGTGCATGATATTGAGAGCTTCGAGTCCGGGGAATACTGCAATGAACATGGCGGGAATAATGGCAAAATACTTCGCCACGTCGTTAGCGATGGAGAATGTGGTCATAGCACCCCGAGTAATCAGGATTTGCTTGCCAATCTCCACAATGTCGATGAGTTTAGTAGGACTGGAGTCCAAGTCCACCATGTTTCCGGCTTCACGCGCAGCCTGCGTTCCTGAATTCATGGCGACAGCGACATCGGCTTGGGATAACGCAGGCGCGTCGTTGGTACCGTCGCCGACCATCCCAACTAAATAGCCTTCTGCCTGTTCTTGTTGAATATAGGACAATTTAGTTTCCGGGGTGGCTTGAGCTAGAAAGTCATCGACCCCGACTTCTTTAGCGATTGTCTCTGCTGTCACGGGATTGTCACCGGTAATCATAACGGTCTTAATTCCCGAATCACGCAGCGCTTGTAGCCGTTCACGAATGCCGGGCTTAACTACGTCTTTGAGGTAGATGACGCCAAGCACTTGGGGCCCATCGGCGACAACCAAGGGTGTTCCGCCCAATTTCCCGATCCGGGTGACTTCATGAGCCATTTGGGCTGGCAAGTGACCATTTTGATACTCGACAAAACCCGACACTGCCATGTTTGAACCCTTGCGAATCTCATGTCCCTGGTAATCGACCCCCGACATCTGCGTCTGAGCGGAGAACTCGTGAAATTCGGCCTCGGCAAGATCGGCTGAGGTTTCGGTAAATCCGAATCGTTCCCGGGCTAATCGAACGATGGATTGGCCTTCTGGCGTTTCATCACTCAATGACGACACGAGCGCGGCGTGGGCCAACTCACGTTCTTCGACACCAGGCATCGAAACAAATTCGGTTGCCATGCGGTTTCCCATTGTCAAGGTCCCAGTCTTGTCCAGGAGGATCACGTTGACGTCGCCCGCAGCCTCGATGGCGCGACCCGACATGGCGAGAACATTCTTTTGCAAAAGTCTGTTCATGCCCGATATTCCGATTGCTGACATTAACCCACCAATGGTCGTGGGTATCAGACACACCAACAGCGCGATGAGCACGGTTACGGAGACGGCCTTCCCGCTGTAAATGGCAAAGGGCTCAGTGGTCATAATCACGACCACGAAAATCAACGTCAACCCCGCTAATAAAATTGCCAGAGCGATTTCGTTAGGAGTTTTTTGCCGGACAGCTCC
>JAKADI010000305.1 GCA_021820675.1 Bacillota bacterium
CAGGTACAATAATAGCGACATCTGGTTGAAGTTTTTGAATCACGCCCAATGTTTCCGCACGGCCCAAATCCACATTGAGTCCCGCATGCATCGCGCCAATTTTGGAAGTTACCAAGTCCAAATAAGTGCTCTCAATAGCGTTAGGCAGATGGGACAATACCATGGCTCCCTTACGAAGCCCCCGGTTCAATAAATTGAAAATAATGGTGTTGACGTCGTGAAAGGCATCATCCCATGTCTTTCGCCGCCAAACCGACGGATCAATACCGTAAAAGCTATCGACGAATGCCTCGCGAGTTCCATACAACGTAGCATTTTTCTTGAGCAAATCCCACTGAACCCAGTCAAAATGGCGACCTCCCAATTCTCGCGACCGTTGCACTTGATCGAACGTGAAGAGACTATCTCCTAGCATAGTGAACCTCCCTCTTATTGTCCTCGGTTGAACAAGGTCTTGTTTTCTTCTCCAATAGAGGTAAGGATTCCTGCTAACCCCATTACAAATCACTAGGTCTTTGCAATGGCAACACCAGCTATCCCGGTCGTATCCCCGTCAGGTGTTGGGCCACAATCAATTTTTGAATGTTCGCGGTGCCGTCTCCAATCTCTAATCCGATTACATCTCGTAGGCGTTGCTCCAGTGGCAGGTCTTTGGTATAACCGTATTGTCCATGCATAATGAGACAGTCATGAATGGTGTCTACTGCGACTCGCGGTGCTCGCCATTTGCAAATCGCGGATTCCGCCGCGTGAGGGAGGCCTTGATCTTGAAGCCATAATGCGCGATAACAATACCATCGCAGGAGTTCCAGATCCGCGTAGCGTTCGGCCAAAGTAAAACCCACCCCTTGAAATTCAGCCAAGGTCTTCCCGAACGCTTCACGCTCTTTGACGTACGTTATAGTTTCCTCCAATGACTCTAATGCCGCCCCAATGCTTTGCAAACCAATTAAGACACGGCTTAAATCGAATCCCGTGAGCACCGATCTTAGTCCTTGGCCGGATAATCCCACTCTGTCTTCTTCCGTTATCATAATGTCATCAAAATATAAAGAGCCCCGGCCGATGGGCCGAGTGCCCATATCGTCAAATACTTTCCGGGAGACCCCTGGCTGCTGAAGTGATACAGCAAATAATGAAATACCTCCTGACTCCTTGGCTGCTACCACTGCCCCATCGGCCACTGCAACCAAACTAATCCCGGACTTTTCTCCCCGCAAACGCAGATGGCCATTGCAATCTCGCGATGCTTCGGCCCGTATCCCACGGACATCGGAACCCGCCTCGGGTTCGGTCACGGCAATGGCCACTAGTTTCTCGCCCTTAAGCATGGGAATCAAAAATTCTTGACGCACCATAACGGTTGCGCCTCTAGACAGGATATCCCCGACCAAACTTCCGAGGATTATCCCATAGCCGATATTGAAGTCACCCCGAGAGATTTCTTCGGCAGCAATCCCTGCTGCCACTGCCGTGGATCCAGATCCCCCATCCTTCTCTGGCAAAGCAACACCCAACACACCCAATTCACCCATTTTTCGCCAATACTCACGGGGAAATTCGTGGGTCTGATCCCAATGCCGATAATGAGGCTTTAGAGTATTTTTCGCAAACCCCCGCAACATTTCCCGCATTGTTTCCTGTTCTTTAGAGAAGGAAAACTCCATCGTAAACTACCCCTCCCAGGCCTACGCCATGGTAAGACCTCCACTGACGCTTAAAGTCTGTCCTGTCACATATGATGCTTCATCAGAAGCTAAATACACCACGGCTCCAGCAATATCCCGTGGTTCTGCTAATCTGTGGAGTGGAATAGCCCTTGTCAAACTCTCCACCAACTTGGGATGGTCTTTCCCTATTTCCTCCAACAACGGGGTGTCGGCTGGCCCAGGACTAACGCAATTCACCCGGATTCCATATCGTGCTGTTTCCCGGGCCAAGGTTTTGGTAAAAGCGATTACGCCACCTTTGGTGGCAGAGTATACCGCTTCTCCAGAGGATCCGACGCGTCCTGCATCCGACGCGATGTTAATGATAGTGCCGGATTTCTGTGATACCATCAGTGGCAATACAGCTTTGGCACCATGAAGAGTCCCGTAAAGGTTAATGCGAATCACCGGATCCCACTCGTCAATGCTCATCTCCAGAAACGGTTTAACCTTATCCCACCCAGCATTATTCACATAGACATCCACTTTTCCGTAACGGTCTCCTGCGGTGCCAACCAACTGCTCCACCGAGTTCCACTGTGTCACGTCACACAACAAGCCGATCGCGTTCCAGCCCTGTTGGTTTAACTGCTCCGCCGCACGCTGTGCTGCTTCCAAGTGTAGATCTGCCAATATTACTTGCGCTCCCTCTCGAGCGCAAGCTTCCCCGATACCAAACCCCAACCCCCGCGCACCACCTGTCACGATGACCACCTTATCCAGTAACCGTTCCATGGAATCTCTCCTCCTCCAACAAATGGTAGCTCTAGCGAAATCGGGTGAACTTGGGCCGGCGACGGTCTAAGAAGGCTTCTTTCCCTTCGAGTGCCTCATCAGTGTGATAATAAAGCGCCAGTGCGCTCATAGCCATGTCATCAATGCCCTTCACGGCAGCCGAGTCGGCATTGAATGACGCTTTTAACACCCGAAGTGCATAGGGGCTACGGTCCAGCAATTCTTTTGCCCAACGCATGGTTTCCACCATCAACTCAAAGGGTTCCACGACCTTGTTTACTAATCCCATTTGAAATGCCTCTTCCGCCGTATATTGACGGCAGAGGTACCACATTTCCCGCGCCCTCTTTTCCCCTACCACCCGAGCTAAATAGGCTGACCCATAACCTGCGTCAAAACTACCCACTTTTGGCCCCACTTGACCGAATTTAGCGGTGTTGGAAGCAATCGACAAGTCGCATAAGACATGAAGCACATGGCCTCCACCAATGGCGTAGCCATTAACTGCAGCAATGACTGGTTTGGGAATGTTGCGGATAACCTCGTGCAAATCTTGAATTCGAAGCCCTATACCCATGTCACGGCCGCGCTGACCACCATATCCTTCTTCACTGCGAATCTTTTGATCTCCCCCAACGCAAAACGCCCGATCCCCAGCGCCGGTTAGGATTACCACGCCCACCTCTTTATCATCCCATGCATCAATAAACGCATCAATTAATTCGTCAACCGTGCGGTCGCGAAACGCATTCAACACATCGGGCCGATTAATGGTGATGCTGCCAATTTGGTCAGTTTTGTCGTAGATAATGTCCTGGAACATAGCGACCTCACAATAATTAATTTGTTGGTAAGTCAATTATACTGCAATGAGTAATCCATAGCCCATCCGGTCAAACCAGAGTACGAAATTCTTTTTTACGCCATTGGGAGCGAATCATAAATTTCTTACAGTGCCCGTTCGGTTTTGCTGCTGAATACGCATTGGGCAAATCTCGATATCTCAGGAAATTTATGTAGAATGAACAACAGCTATGCTGACACAATTATCGTTTCCTCTCTCCCCCAGATGACAGGGTCGCTTCTTTTCCACAGAACAGATGTTTCACTCAGAGGCGAGCGCATGGTGATATCCGTAGCAGCACTGATCGAGTACACCCGCATATACGGTCCGCAAACTACGTGATGGACGGCGAATCGGCCAACAGCAAGCGGTGGCTATGGCCTGACGGAATTGCTCGACGTGTCAGGGCCAGTAGCCATGGTGGCGGCCGGATTATTGATTGGGAACGACGCTCCATGCACTGTACGTGAGGGTATCAGCACCCATTACATTCTTTGGAGGAATAACGGACGTTACCCTGATTCGAATACTCTTCCAACCGCCCGGCATGGTCTTGCCATCCCGTACGACGGTTAATCTCTTGGACCACAACAGCCATAATAATCCAATTCTACCATGGGAAATCCACGTTTTGTTGGCTGTGCCCCTGCAAAGTGTGGAGAACCGACTTCAAGCCGGTCAGCGGGCACAAGACGTCGTGGCTAGAATGGACCGCAAGTGATGTCGGTGGATGAAATGCTCCAGATTGCGCCACGCGTCATCGTCCGCCTGGAACAACCGTGGTCCGTCTC
>JAKADI010000306.1 GCA_021820675.1 Bacillota bacterium
GGTTGGAGACAGGTCACATTTTGGCGGAGAGTCGTTTGGTGACCAGTGACTTCCAGTCGGGAAGCGATGCCCTTGATGCAATCGGAATGGAAATTGACAAGCTTTGCCGTCAGGCAAATATCTCAAGCGATGCGGTGGCGGGGGTGGGCGTAGGTTCGCCGGGACCGCTTGACGGAGGGAAGCTGTTGAAAACCGCTAATTTGCCGACTTGGGAAGGGGTGGATTTGGAGGCGGGGCTCAGACTTCGAACCGGGCGCCCTACTGCAGTGGAAAATGATGCGACTGCAGCGGCGATTGGCGAATGGCTGTTTGGGGCGGGCCAGGGTCTTCAGCATTTTGTCTACGTGACCGTATCTACGGGTGTGGGCGCCGGGATTGTGGCCAATGGCAAACGGTACGCCGGTGTTCAGGGCAATGCGGGGGAGCTCGGGCATTTGGTTATGGTGCCCGATGGTCTTTTATGCCGGTGCGGCCGCCATGGTTGTTTGGAAACCCTGGCTTCGGGCACAGCCATTCAAAAATCTGCATCGGCGCAACAAGACAGGAGCCCATATCTTGGGAGCCTCAGCGATATCGAGACGTCGCGCGTATTTGAAGGCGCTTCCCAGGGGGATTTGACGTGTCAGGCGATCATTTTGGACGCGGCAAAATACCTAGGCTTGGGGCTTTCGTATCTCGTGAATCTTTTCAATCCCCAAGCCTTGGTCCTGGGTGGGGGAGTAATTGTCAACCAACCGGAATGGTTGGGCACAATTCGCGACTTTACCGCTTCTTATAGTGTGAAAGCTATGTTTCAGCCGGTAGACATTATACTCGCCAAACTTGGTAAAGATTCGGGATTGCAGGGCGCTTTGGCCACAGCGATTACAAGCCAAGTCTAAGCTCTGGCGGGGATGCCACCCAATTGGGTGGCTTTGTCGCCGGAAGCTTGGATTGCCCTGCGCATGATATCTTGCCAACCCGACTGTTCTAGCACGTTCAACATCGCTTCGGTGGTTCCCCCAGGAGACACAACTTGATCCACCAGTTGCTGTAGGCTTTTATCGTGATCTATCAGCGCCTTCTGAGAAGCGCTTTGTACCATATAAGCCGCGAGTTCCCGCGCTTGTGTCTGGGGTATGCCGAGATCTTCCGCCGCTTGAATAATGGCTTGCAAAAACACGTATACATATGCCGGGCCGCTTCCGTATAAGGCTGTCATGGGATTTAACAGATGCTCAGGAATTTCCACGACGTGGCCTAACAGCCGAACCAGAGATAAAATCCATGTTTTTTCGTCTTCCAAAACCGAGTCGAAACTCATTCCGGTTACCGATGTTCCGTTTTCCGCACAGATATTGGGCATCGCCCGTACAATACCGTGATGGGGGAGCATAACACGTATTTGTGCGATCGAAATTCCGGCTGCCACCGACAGTATCGTTGCCAGCGACGGGATAAAAGGTTTTATTTGTTCGAGCGTGGTCATAAGGTCTTTGGGTTTAACGGCTAGCGCAATCATGTCTGCGTCTCTAACGATGTTGGGGTCCAGTGTGATGGTTTGTTGTTCCGCGAGGCCCCACCCTTTTGTTAAATACGTTTGGGATCGTGCCAGGACAGAAATTTTTGCATCGGATACCTGCAACCACCTGGCTACCATAGCATGAGCGATGTTACCCGGACCTACGATTACGATTTTCTTGGACATGAATTCTCCTACCTTTCCCCTTTCCTGACAGGGCTGAGCTAATCGCATTGCCATAAAAATAATCCGGTTAACAGGCAAGACGTCGTTAATAAAAAATAAAACCCATTGTCCTAAGGACGAACGGGAGTCGTGATACCACCTTAGTTACATACCCGCACAGACAAACATGACCAAGTATGTATCTTAAAGCCTCGATAACGGAAGGAACCCGCCTGAAGGAAACTCATGAGATGGGTTGCGACTGCATTATTCCGGCCTTGCACTCGACGCCGTTCGCTAAACATAAGAGGCAATCTTCAGTCTCAGTCATCGTCTGTCATTATGAAATTTTATGCACATTCTAAGGGGTGAGGCCAAACTTGTCAAGATTTTTGTCCCGCGTGTCTTTGGTTGCCGTCATCAATTTGTTAGCATAGTGTCTATGAAAATGACAAAGTACCCATACCCCATATGGCCTTGGCAATTAAGCCAGGGATTTCCCTGGCCGAGGCTGCAGTTTTTGCGGGTACCCGATCCCTTTCGTTTGGATAGTGGGGATGATTTGCCCGAATTGTTGTTGGCCTATGAAGAATGGGGGCAAGTCGGCAAAGGCCTGCCGGTCATAATTTTTCATGCGTTAACCGGTGATAGCCATGTGGCGCGCCACACCTACCAAGACCATCCGGGTTGGTGGGACAAAATGGTCGGATACGGTAAACCTATTGATTTACATCAATATCATGTGATTGCCTTGAATGTCTTAGGGGGAGCTATGGGCACCACGGGACCCCATTCCCTGGCTCACGATGGACATCCTTTTGGAGCCAGATTTCCTAAAATATCTCTATACGACATGGCGAGGGCGGCCAAGATTCTTGCCGATGTTGTGCTAGGTTTTAACCGTAAGCCTGTGGTGATTGGGGGCTCTATGGGGGGAATGATGGCTTATGCCTATGCTCTGTTGTATCCTGATTCGATTTTGGGCACGATGGGCATCGGAGCGCCGATATATCATTCACCTTGGGCGATTGCATTTCACACTGTTGGCCGCCAGGCCATTACGACCGATCCAGACTTTAACGGCGGTAATTACTACTTGACAGGGTCTTATCCGCGCCAAGGTTTAGCGGTGGCTCGGATGACCGATATGATCTCTTATCAAAGTCCTCAGTCCATGGAGAGCAAGTTTGGGCGTTCCTATCAAACATCAGAACATGATGAATTTCAAATTACCTCGTATTTGCGGTATCAAGGTCAAAAATTAGTGCGCCGGTTTGATGCGAATTCTTACATTCGCCTGACCGAGGCAATGGACCATTTTGATTTGCGGCAAAGAGATTTATCCCGAATGAAGAACGTTCCGGTATGGATGGTAGGCATTAGCACTGATCAGCTATATCCTCCTGATGAAATCCGGTCGCATGCCGAACTACTGCGGGAATCCGGTATCAAAGTGTCTTTGGAGACATTGCGCTCCCCCTGGGGACACGATAGTTTTTTGGTTGATATTAGACCAATGGGGAAGATATTGCGGAAATTTATTGAAACGGTGACGCATGCTGTGGTGGAGTAGAATAGGACGATGGATATTCGTTCATGCTGTGTCCATGCGCACACAATACCTAGTGACTCTGAAAACGAATAAAACCTTTCACGCGAGCCACATTCGGTGGCTTTCCCATGCTATCCGGGTCTGGGGGCGCTGGGAAAAGCGGGGACCCTCCCGGTGCTATGAATTTTCGGTGTCGTGGCTCAAAAGCGTGGAGTTTGTAGGGGGTTCGCCCCGTCGATCACGTCCGCGGCGGTTAAACGGATAATTTAAAGAAGGAAATGGCGCCTCACGTGCCGAACTTAGTACGAGCCCTATTGATTGGAGGAGGGAATACACCCTGATGTTTGCCGACGCTATAACTTTTTTCGACCGGTCTCATCAACCATATTCCGTACGCGAAGCGTCAAGTGATGACGCGCCGGAAATTGTCCGCTTACTGACGGAAGTCGGTCAAGAAAGACGGTACATCGCAAATGAGGGTGAGTATTATACCGTGGACCAACAGCGCTACATGCTGAAAAACCGCACACCGGGGCAACTGATTTTAGTGGCGTTGGTGGATAATCAAGTGATGGGTACTTTAGAAGCGATTAGGGGGACATTCATGAAAAACCGGCATGTTGCTACCATGGGAATGGCCCTTGAGGCCGGGTTTCGCGGATCCGGACGGGGAAGCGGTTTGCTCGAAATTCTTGAGCGTTGGGCGAAACAACTCGGGATTAGCAAAATTGCGATTTCGGTGTTTGAAAGCAATCAGCCGGCTATTCGCTTTTATCAACGCCATGGCTTTGTCATGGAGGGCAGTCGGCCCAACCAATTCTACATTGAGGGCCGCATGGTTTCGGAGGTTTTTATGGG
>JAKADI010000307.1 GCA_021820675.1 Bacillota bacterium
TCGTTGTCTGGCAAAAGAGCTTCTACCAAGTTTAACCTGCTGTCAACAATTTTCCTGACATGATCGAATCGCTCCCGCCCCATGCGGGAGTGCGGGTTGACCAAAAGAGCTGTTGGCTCCTCCCGGGATGTCTGTTTGATAACGTCGTCGACTTATCACACCACCTGTCATAACCCACCCACTGCGTATTATATTATCCGCAAGAGTATCGGCTATCCGGAGCACTCCGGTATTTCTCTAGAATCCTTTATTCATGCGCATTGCGAACTTCAACGAGCCGGATCGCATGCCGTTTAGCCCATCCGTTTTTGCCTGTTCCGGGCTGTTGGTACAGCCAAATCGACAGAAAGACTCCTCATCCTGGGCGCGTTTCCGGGCCGGGGATCGGGAGTCTCCCGTTCGGTACAGCCTCCTCGGGGGCCATCACGACCTATATCATATAATGCCCCATAACGGTTGTCTATTGACAGCAGACGCTTTGCCGATGTCACCCATGAACCCTTCTTGGCGTTGTACAGAGTAAAAGTAACCCGCTGAGATGTCACCAAGGAAGGGAAGGGCTATTCATGAAGTCAGTCCGTAAAGAATTATGGGTCATAGGGGCCGGTGCGATTCTGGTTGGACTGGGCGCCTTGTTGTCGAACACCGCGCTCCGAACCTCATCACCATCATCCCGTAGGAACACTACAACAGCATCACAGGCGTCAAAACCAGCGATATCAGTTCCACCTCGTTGCCGAACCCATCAACTGACATTGCAAGTTGCACAACGAAACGGGATCGCTGCTGGCAGCATTGTCCTTAAACGACTGCACAATACCAGTCACCAAGGCTGCTCACTCCAAGGCATCCCGCATGTGCACACGTTTGTAACGGCCCATCCTTCCGCCCCGTTGCCTTTTCACCAAGAAATTACCTACGCTAAGTATCCGACACAACCGGTAATCCTACCCCCTAACGGATGGGCATCATTCTACGAAATCATTACCGCACATCACTATGATCCATCGCTGGCAACGATACATATGACCATCCAATGGCGTTTGCCGGAAGCGGTCCACCCCATTGTTGTAGAGACATCCTCAGGTGGTGATCGACTGGTTTCGGTGTTTGTTTCAGGAATTTATCCAGGAAAGTATCCATCTCACACACCCGGTATTCAATGGAGCAATAGTGGACACCCATCTACTGCATCTCCTGTGCCTTCTCAGAAAAAGTCGGAAGCCACCTCCTATGACGCGCCGTGAACCACACCCCCTCCTGACGCTCTTGAAGCTGGATCGCGCGGATGGTGCTGGCTTGTACTCCGTCGTAAATTGTGTTGCGGCCGATTAATCCTCCAAGTCCACTAGCAGTCTATTTTCTGCTTATGACCCTAAACTTCGTCGTCATCCCTATCCTATGATTTGGCGATGCCCGAAAACTTGTATCACTTTGAAGATGAAGATCGTGGCGGCGGATACAGTTGAAAAGCCCAAACGGGTCCGCGATGGGCTATGATCTGCCAATGTTGAGGATCCGATATGAGCCGTGTAAGCGTGCCCTTAACGATGATAGGCGCGGTCAAGCGATTCACCGGATTCACGTCTTGATTGAGAATGACGACGGTTCCGGGCAAAAGCCGGGAACGGGGCGGAAGCGGTATCAAATGGATAAACTTACGATCGGAGATCATCGCTAACGTGCTGTTCTGACCATATACAGGAACATACCGCGGAATTCGAGATAAGGCATACATCAAGGACTGCGCGGGTGGATGAGAAAACCATACCAAAGGTCTTTCCCATTGAACCCATTCCATCATGCTCAAAACAGCCAGCCCCCACGGAATCCATTTCATGACGAGGCGCGGACGCAATCTGGACCACAGGAGAATCAGACTAATCAACCAAAAGGGGGCAATAGGGAGAGAATATTGGTTATAGGGATTGCTTTGTCCTAAAAATAATGACAAATTGTTAAATAGCAGAATAATCCATCCAGGCCATGCCCATCCTCCGTGTACTAGACCCCATAAGCTCGGAATAAAGGCAACGAATGCCCCCAACAGTACAATATCCGCTAGATGACTCCCTTGGAATACCGACTTTAAAATCCAGGGATTGACGACAATGTGCCAAGCTCCAGCCAGCGGTGACGAACCAAGCCACCCATAATAGGGGGCCCATTGCGACATTTGATGGCCGGTTAAAGCCGGAAATACAATATCCACCTCAAAAAATGCCGTGAAAAAACCTATCACCCCGGTAGCCAGGGCAACCTTCCACTGCCGTTGCAGAAGCCACGGGGCGGACAATCCAACAAGAACCAAGGCTGCCGTGACTTTCGTCGTAATGATGAGAGCGCAGGCCAACCAAAAGTGGCGGACCCGTTTTGTTTCGATAGCCCACGCGGCATAGAAAAACAGGGGAATAGCCAACGTGTCAGGATGCCAATCAAATAGAGCGGGTCCCAAAATCGCGGGATAGACCGAATAGAGGACAAGAATTCCATAAAATGCTGTTCGCGGCACAGGATACCGATGCATCCACCAGGCTAGAAAAGGCACCCCAGAAGCCAATGATGCCGCTTGAATCAGCAAGATGCCTGACGAGTGCAAAAAGGCATAGGACCAACCAAGAGGATAGAGAATCCAAGATCCGGCATCTGTTAAAGCCCAGTGGCCGTTAAGCGTCGAGCGGGCAATCCAGTGCCCCTCATGAATGAGCCACAGCACTTGAGTATAATAGCCAAAATCCCAGGTTGTGGCGCGTCCCGTATCAAGGCGTATGAGAGCTAATATCCAATACAGGATCAGAAGGGCTGCGGCGTAGCCATATGCGCCATATTTATGTTCATTTTCGACATCACGCATTTCTTTCTTAATCCCTTCTAACCCGAGCCTAATAGGCATCCGAATTGACTCATAAGCCATTCGATAACCGAACCAGAAACTCCTTTTACGTGGTAACGGAACTATCAAAAGTTTAGAGAATTCGTAGTGCCTCAAAGATTTCATCTCGCCTCTCCGACAACCGCCCTAGTAATCACACTGTGGAAGGCAAATTGTCCTTTTCGCATCCACCGAGAACATCGGGTCTGCGTATAGTCTGATACATGGCTACGCATCCTGCGGATGGCTTTCGCAGCTTTAGCGGGTAGCGCCTTCTCATGGAGTCAGGATGCCAACGTAACGGCTGGGAGGCCTCGAGTCTTGCGGTTGTTGAAACGAGAGTTCCACCCTGTTGCGGAGGACTAGGTGGCGGGCCTACCGCACCCAGAGGAGTCACGAATTATGTCCAAGCCAGACAATCTCCACCAAGACTCGCGAAGACTCACAAGGATAGATCGCTCTCCCTATTTGCGGTACCATAAGGGTTGATGTTGGGAAATACTTCAGTGGATTTGGGCATTAATATTTCTATCGGCCATATGAATTCCCCCGGGGATGAATAGTCCAGAAGAGAGAAGGAATTGTCTATGTCACAATCTTTACGTCCTAAAAAAGCAGCCTCAAAACCCGAAGACGTCTTGGCTGTGGCTCCACCGGAAATGATATTAGAGACGCATCAACCGCCAGTGGATCATGAAAAAATCCAAGAGGCGGTTCGCATGATATTAGAAGCCATAGGAGAAAATCCTGATCGAGAAGGCTTAAGGGACACCCCGGCCCGAGTTGCCCGGATGTACGAGGAGATTTTTTCGGGTCTTCACCACGATCCCGCTGAAGTATTGTCTGCCCGTTTTCACGTGGACCATGATGAAGTCGTGTTAGTCAAAGATATTCCCTTCTATTCCGCTTGCGAGCATCATCTTTTGCCTTTTTTTGGCCAGGCCCACGTGGCATATCTCCCCGGGCATGGTGTCGTGACCGGCTTGTCAAAATTGGCTCGACTTGTCGATTCGGTGGCCAAGCGGCCTCAGATTCAAGAGCGCATGACCAACGTTGTTGCTGAGACGCTGCAGCACGAACTTGACGCGGCGGGGGTGATGGTCATTATCGAAGCCGAACATCTCTGCATGACAATGCGCGGAATTAAAAAACCCGGGAGTAACACCGTAACCCTGGCATCCCGCGGCGCCTA
>JAKADI010000308.1 GCA_021820675.1 Bacillota bacterium
CTTAAGAGGGCCCGCATCACCTCTCCGCCTTGGTTCCCGGTCGCGCCAATGACCGCGATGATTCCTTTGCTAGTCACCGTGGGGATTTGTCCCAGGCAGGAGGGCGGCGCCACTGGGAGCCACAGACTAAGCGAAAAAGATTAGCCGTGTCTATGGCGAGGCTCACGAATAAGACACTTGAAAGCCATTGGGGTTTTCGTGCGTAATCCATCCTAATTACCCCCCGCGATACCAAAAAGTACTGCTCCTCGTAATCTTACACTTCGTGGCGGGTTCGTGTCTGCCATTATACAAGTTGGTGGATTACGCTGACTAGAACTTGCGGTCTTCAGGCGCGGGGGCAAAGAGCCACGTCCGGACCGGCGAGTCTACAGGGGATCGGGCCGGCCGAATTCCACGGGGCAAGACGTGGGGCCCCATTAGGGGTGCCGGGTTTTTCCTTGCCGTATCTCTTCTTCCACCCGTACTCTACGCTGGGGCTGGCAGCGCCGTATCGACAGGAGAGGGAATCCGTGTCAGGATAAAGAAAGATGTAACAAAAAATGGGAAATTGTGGCTGTGGTGATGGGAGCTGAGCATATCAGGTCGCGATGACCGCAGGCAAATGGCAAGAGCGGTGGAGGCTAATGGCGGGCACTGTCATCGGGTTGGTCTTGGCATCGGCAGCTTTGCACCTGACATGGAACCTTGTGGTGCGGCGTTATCCGGGAAGCGTCAAATTTGTTTGGTGCTTGACTCTGTGTGGGGGACTGGCGGCGGGGTTAGCGACGGTGGCCTTCCATATTCCTGTACACTTTTTTTCTGTCTGGCCGTGGTTGATTGGAACCATTATCGCCCATGGCGTGTATTTTGTGGGTTTAGCCCGCTCGTATGGCGGGGGTGATTTGGGTGAAGTCTATCCTGCGACCCGAGGCGGCGGGATTATTGGAACCACCGTCTCGGCATGGATTTTGTGGGGCCAGCATCTGCATTGGATAACCCTTGGAGGGATTGGGATCATTGCCGTACTGGTAACGCGGCCCGCTTGGCACGCTAGGTGGCGCCGGCAGACATTGGGTTGGACGCTTTTGGTGGCCCTTAGCATCACGGCATATTCTACCATTGATAATCACGGCGTCCGCCTGTTGTCACCGCTTGCGTATATTGCTTGTCAATTTCTGGGCACAGCTCTTATCCTGACACCTTTGGCCCTTCGGGACCGTACACCGCTTCGTTTAGGCCCTTCGGCCACCTCTGGCCTTATGAGTGTGGCTTCGTATCTTCTCATTCTTGTCGCTTATCAACAGGGCGCTGCGGCAGCCATATTGGCCTTACGCCAAGTGGGGATGGTCGTTGCACCGTTAGTGGGGTGGTGGGTGCTCAAAGAGCCTATGCACCACAACGCCTTGTGGGTTTCGTTGGGCATTGCGGTGGGATCGGGTTTGGTGATGTTCAAGTGAATGATGTAGCATGAGTTTAGTATTTGCTGCCCGCGCCTCGTTTAGGGCTCATTCAATACTAGCGAGTCTCTGCCTGCCCAAGTTTGGGGGGATATGGCAGCGGGCAGAACAACGGTACCCAGAAGATCAGCATCCGCGCTATCCCGGATCTTGGAAATCGATGATACGAATAACCTGAGACTTATGTAGATGAGATCAATATCAGCAACGGATATGCGCAAATCTCCTTGAATAACCACACCATTATCGATTACCCGATCCAGCAAATCTAAGAGGGTCACATTGTGATTAGCCAGTGTTTCGTCCATCGACCTTTTCCTCCTTACGGCTACCAGCATGGGACGTCTTCAGCACTGAATGACTCATTTCCCGGATGCAAAAAGAGTATGGCAAAAGCTGTAGGGGGCCCAAGGACCGGAGATTTGAAGTTTCAGATCGGCGGGGTTTTCCTGCTGCTCCAAGTTCATCAACAAGCGTAAAAATTTTTCCCGGTCCCGCCGAAAAATCAGGTAAGATGCCTTAAATAGCGGAATTGACCCGTCTTCCAAACGAGTCTCTTGAGCGGGGTTTCCCAATTGAAAGGCGTCAGCGTGATTCAATAGGACCTGATGCCAGGCGTCGGCCGCTTGTCTCATCTGCCGCTCCGCTTGCGGTTGGCAGGACTGCGTGATGTGTTTTTTCAACAAATACTGGCGTCCGGAAGATAAGTTCTTTTCAGCAACCCGTGCCAGTTGTTGTTCAGCCAAGCGGTTGATGCAAGTCTCAATATGGCCAAATATTTTTATTCCCCATTCCTCTTTATTACGGATATCTTCTAGCGTCTGATGGAAGACCGTTTGTTGTGTTGCCAGGCGTTCTTGAAGACTTTCCGGATTAGAAAAAATCGTGGCAAATTTCAACGGAATGATCGCGGTATGAGCAAAGACGGATGCAACGGCGGCAGCAGAGGCGGTGGCACGGGGGAGAATCCATGACGTGTCGTCTTGATGATCCTGGATAACTTTGTCTTGGTAATCCTGGGCCTCTACGGGGCTGGCTAATGCGGACAAACCGGCGGCGGGCACCCACAGAAAATTACCGCCGCCTTCAACGTCATGCACATCGGGCCAGACTTCTTCCCCTTTAGTGATCACCCCGTACACCCATAACACGTGTCCCTTCATGGCATATTCCTCTTTTTGGGTGCGGCTTTGGGCTTATTGACCGCGGACTCCAGTTGCTCCAACCGTGTCTGAATGGCCTCGAGATGGCCGTCCCTCAGAGCGGCGACTTCGGATTCCAATTGGTGATTTTTTTCGATTAATTGTTTCGTTTGGATGTTTAAATAAGGATCGCTTTTCCACCAATTGATCCCAATTTCCATCGCCTTATCGACCGAGGCCACCAACAATCGGATTTTGATCGTAAGCAATTCGACATCAGCCACTAACACAGTGATATCCCCCGCGATCACGACGCCTTTGTCCAAAACCCGTTCCAATAAATCGGCTAAACTGGTGCTCTGCGTAATACTCGACGGTCTTGTAGTCATGTTGTCACCTCACAGTATTCTTCCTAAGGGGCCGAGGTCCAGATTTAAATCTTGCGAGTCAAGTCCAAAAATGAGCAGAAGTTCATGCATTCGCTGATCCAGTTGTTCAAACGCACTGCCGAGCCGTTCAATCTCCAGATCTGTCAATTGGTTGCGGTCAATTTGCCGCAATGCCTCTTGCTCTAAAAGGCGCCGAAGGAGTTCGATGAGGGTGAGAACGAGTTTGGCGAGGCCTTTCTCGGGATGGCCTAATTCGGCATTTACGGCCTGCTGTCTTTTGTGAGAGGCCTCGTCGGTCAATAATTCGCGAAATGACTGTTCTCCACCGGCCGATATGATGAGATTGTCTTCTTCGAAATTCATGGGACACGTCCTTCCGTGACAAAATGATAAGGAGACCACGGGCCCGTACAGAGCCACTTCATGGCCGTGAATTCATCCATCATGGCTTTTATTGTGTGACGGAACCGAGGGGCTTCGTGTTTTTCGACCAAATAAGCGCCATGGAGCAGCACAGTAGGAGGCTGTAAAATTTTCTCGGATTTATCCAAGTAATGCGGGGATAAATATTGATCAATGGTTCGCAGTATCGGTTCGGCTTTCTCCCGCGCCGTCTGATCATAGGCTCGTTCTTGCATTCGCTTGGTGAGGTATGGAGAAGCCAACGGTGCTAAAGGCGTTGATGGCAGGGGGGGAGACCATAGAACCCTGAGACTCATTTCCATACGACCCGATAATCGCTTGAGAGCTTTTGTCCACGCATCATAGTGTCTCGCCATCATCGTCTTTAGCTCATCACCTGTCACCACGGTTCCAAAACGAAAGGGCAGAACCTGGTGGGCCGTCAAATCACCCAGGTGTTCGATGATCTCGGCGTGTTGCCATACCAAAGTGGGATCACAATTGACGTGAGGTGCGGGCCAGGGAGAGACAATGGCGCTTAAATCATCCGTCGCTTCGGCAGACAAAGGGGGGAAAGAAGACTTGCTGGCTAAAAGTGGTCCAGTCCCCGAAAAATTGCGGGGAACGACGGCGTACCAATAATAAAACGCTCCGTCCATTACGTCCTCCTCGACTTCATTACGCGG
>JAKADI010000309.1 GCA_021820675.1 Bacillota bacterium
CCTAGACCTACCACGGCAACTTGTAGCGATGGATTCATTCGGCTGACTCCAATAGTGTTTCCATCCGATCTAATCCCGTCTCAATGCGTTCCAAGGATGTGGCATAAGACATGCGGAAATAGTCGGGCATGCCGAATCCCGATCCGGGAACAACCGCAACATTAGCAAGTTCCAACCAGGCTAAGGCCAAATCATCCGCATCATAAATAGAGCGCCCTCCCACTTGACGATTTTTCCATGATGCCATATTCACCCAAACATAGAATGCTCCTTGTGGAGTAGCTGCTTCTAATCCCGCAATCTGATTCACACGGCCTACGATGTACCGGCGGCGCCGGTCAAATTCCCGGCGCATCACGTCAACGGCTTCTTGAGGACCCGTTAGCGCCTCCAACGCAGCGTACTGAGCAATCGTGGTGGGGTTAGAGGTCGATTGAGACTGCAAACTGGACATGGCCTTGATAATGTGCTTGGGACCTGCAGCATACCCAATCCGCCACCCCGTCATCGCATACGATTTCGATACCCCATTAATAAGTACCGTGCGTTCGCGCATCCCCTCAAAGCTGGCTATAGAGGCATGCACTGTGTCGTCATAAACCAGCCGATTGTAGATTTCGTCGGAAATCACCCAAAGGTCCTGGTCCATGGCGACCTGGGCAATTTGTTTCAATACCGATGGACGAATCACAGCGCCACTCGGATTACTAGGAGAATTGAGAATAAGTCCCCGGGACGCATTGGTCATCGCCTGGCTTAAATCCTCTGGCCGTAATTCGCCTTCATGTTCCGGCTTAATTGAAACAAATTGCACCACGCCCTCGGCCAACGCAATTTGTTCGGGATAAGTTACCCAATAGGGAATAGGTAACAACACGCCATCGCCCGGTCCCACCAAAGCCATAACGGCATTGTACAAAGAATGTTTGGCTCCGACAGATACTAAAATTTCATCCGGTGCATAGCGCAAGCCTGTATCGGCAAAAATTCTCTCGGAAATTGCACCCTTCAGCGCTTCAATTCCCCCTACCGCAGTGTAACGGGTGTGGCCATGGTTAATGGCCTGCACCGCGGCTAGGCGAATGTTCTCAGGTGTATCAAAGTCAGGCTCGCCCGCCCCAAAGTTTACGACATCCTTCCCCTGTGCAATTAACGCCTTCGCTTTGGAATCGATGGCCATCGTAGGCGAAGGATGAAGTTGAGTAACTCTTTGAGCGAGAGGTAAGCTTTTTACCATAGAAGGGCCTCCTTGTCAAGAAAGATACTTACTGAACACGATCAAATAGATCGTCATTCCAAAGACGTTCGAGGAGGTGGCTCAGTTCCTGAACGACGATAGCAATAATTTTTTCACCTTTGTCTTTAGTGCCCACACGCCCGTCTCCTGTCGTCGCATGGCGAAGAGCTTGATCGCCGACACCGGCCCCTTTGACTCGGTAGCGCAAGCGAAAAGGGTTAAATGATGCATCTTCCATATGCACCAAACCCGGTGCTATCGCTAGCATCACGGAGGTTTCGTCTTCCCCCGCATGACCCTGCCCTTCCGCGATAGTGCGAATTTGTTGGCTAAAGTCCAGCCACCAGTTAACCAGAACCACCCGCACATTTTCTTGAGCAATCTGATCGATGGCCAATTGCAACGCCGCGATGTTACCACCGTGACCATTCAATAATATCAGGTTCTTAATACCCCATTGACAAATGCCCCGACCAACTTCCGCCACGTAGGCTTGCAACGCGGAGGCAGAAACCGAAATCGTTCCTGTCCAGACACTTAAATCCGGGGTATAGCCGTAGGGCACGGGAGGCAGAATCAAAAGCCGTTCGGAATATGTTTTTTCCAGTTGTTGGGCAAAGTGCCAAGGCGCGATATTGTCCGTTCCTAATGGACAGTGCTGCCCATGCGCTTCCACGCTGCCCAAGGGCAAAATGGCCGTATCATAATGGCCGACAATGTGCTCCAAGAAATTCTTTGTGGTAATCTGATCCCAATACATCATTATTCATCCTTCGAACGCGTTGGCGAATGGTCTATCAGCCCTCTTTCCCGTTTGAGGCGGATAACCCATGCTCCAATAGCGCCAGTTTCTTTAGCAGATAAGCCGCCCCAACCAAACTCCTGAACTTTCTCACTCAAGCCCAGTTGTTGCGCGGCTTCCCATTTTAAGCCATCTCTCAGGCGTTGGGAATCATGATCCGCTTTCAGTTTACCAGGTCCTTGGAAATTTCGGGATCGTTTTGCCATGATACACCGTCCTCTTTGAGACATATGTGTCGCTTATGTTGCAAGATGTCATCTTTCCATGCATCCTTCCCTTGCCATCACCGGTGTCAGATCTTCCGTTTTAAGATGCCAAGAGCGTTTAAGACGCCAAGATCGGGAATGCTTTTGGTTTCAGTGTACCCTGAACGGTACATAAAGATGTCATACGAACTATAGTCAAAGACGACACGGCAGAACGGAACAGCCCTGAGAGCCTTCGCTCATCCTCCCCCAGGCAAAACATGCCTAATGGAACACACTCATCACAATTCCAATATAAGCCAGATAGAAAAGGCCAGCAGTTAGCAATTCGACGATCCGAAGACGATGCGAGCGGCTTTTTAGCCAGATCCACAATGCCGCCAACCATGTTAGGCTCGCCGTCGCAATTTCCATTGGAGACAACCGCCAAGTCGTGAAGGCAATACCCAAAGCAGGCACCACACTGGACTGAAAGGCCATCGCACCGGTAACATTGCCGACCGCCAGGGTATCTTTTCCACGCCGAATCCAGATCACACTATTTAAAACTTCGGGCAATTCCGTGGCCACGGGGGTTACAATGACCGACAACAGAAATGGTGATATGGTGACGACCTTGGTAATAGCGTCTAGTGCCGTGACAAAAAAATGGGCCCCAATAATGAGTCCGACCAAAGCCAAAATGACTTGTAGGATGGCCAATAGTACTGGAGGATTAGGATTAGCGGAGAGACGCAGCGGTTGGGACGGGGCAGTATTTTCCAATTCCGGCGACCGATGCCATCCCAACAACGTCCAGGCATGGCGAATGTATAAAACCAGCAACAAGGCCACTATCAGCGGATGCAGAATTTGTGGAAGAAACGCCGCTATAACTACTAGACTAAAGGCCAAAAGAAAGAATCCCAAATCGTCGGTTAAAGGGCCCGCCATTGGAACGTTGAGCATCCTAATAGTTCGCCTACTAGCCCATAAACCCAGTCCAATGACGGAAAACCCTATGGTCGCAAGCATAAACGGAGCACCTAATATCGCTCCGAGCCCGATACCGTTCTGATGGTGATTTCCAAAAGCAATCGCCATAACCGGAACTAACGTCTCCGGCAAAGCCGTACCAAGAGCGGCCAATAACGAACCGACCGCCCCTTCCTCCAGATGAAGATGATAACCAACCCATTCCACGCCATTAGTAAAATAATCCGCTGCCAGAACTATGAGAATCATTCCACTGACGGTAAGCAATAGCAAGGACATGTGTGAATAAACTCCTTGATTTGATTCCATGCTTCTACGAATGTGTCCTTGATTTATCCACCTACGTGCACGGATATCATCAATGTCCCAAGAATTCAAAGTTTTGTTGACGCAACGCCTCAAAGACCACAATAGCCACCGCATTGGATAAATTTAAAGATCGTACAGATGAATCCATGGGAATAACATATGTGGAATGCTGATACAACTCTAACAATGAGACCGGCAGTCCAGATGATTCTTTACCAAACACCAATACCGAATCGCGTGTATACTTTGCCTTGGTATACAGCCGTGAACTACGCGAAGTAAAGTAACACCACGTCTCAGGACGACCTAAATACGCCATTACACTTTGCCAATCCTGATGCACATGAAGTTGCACATAATCCCAATAGTCCACTCCAGCCCTCCGTAAATACCGATTGCTGATAGAAAATCCTAACGGTTCCACTAAATGCAATTGGGTTTTGGTCGCTGCGCAGGTTCTTGCGATATTACCGGTATTGGGGGGGATTTCCGGTTCTACTAACACCACGTGCATCCCCCG
>JAKADI010000310.1 GCA_021820675.1 Bacillota bacterium
TCCGGTCGTCAATTATGGCACTGACTCGGGGGAGTTGCACACCCATAGTACCCAAGATGAGCATTACCTCATGCTCAGTGGCCATGGTGCCAATCGCATAGCCAGCCAGCGCATCCCCGTCGGCCCGGGGTCGCTCATCACGAAACCCGCCGGCCCCGATTGACCGGGCAAATCCTCGCCGATGAGAAAGAACCCGTCGTGGTCCTGAACATCGAGACCTTTGCCTCGCATTACGGTCGCAAGGATGTCTATGTGCGCCCGGAGGAAAACCTCGTGGTTCTAAAAGGTTTCGGGTGGTGGTCCACCATGCCGTTGGACACGATGGAACCGAACGGTTGAGGCAGATATCGGGCAACAAATCCCTCATGAGCTTAAAAGGACCAACGCCCCTCCGGGTTACCAGCCGTTGTTCGAGGCCTGGACGAGCCAAAAAGCATCCCCTGATGCGGACGCTCCCATGTGTCCAATGATTTATGACACGTGGGTATACCGAACGTAACCGACCAATGAAAGGGCTCAGCCATGCCCTGATTTCTCAAGATGACTTCCACAGGAAGAGGATTCTTTGAGATTCTCAATTCGATCAGTAGAGCGCCTCAATGGGTGCCACAGCCACCAGATCCTTCGCTGCGCGGGCGAGTTCAGGATCGAGTGTGATGAATGCGTCGGCGTGGAGTTGGGTCAGCGCCACGTATTCGGCGTCGAGGGTATCTGGCCAACCGAGCGCGTCGGCGACCTTCCATGCGGTACTCTGAAGAACGCGATCTCCGAGCAGTCTCATCCGCAACCCGCGGAGGTAGTTGAGCCGTCGTTCGGCATCCTTCTGGGTCATCTCGGAGTGGATTACGGCCTGATAGAGACGCGACAACACCTGCGACCTGAGAAGGGCCGGCGCGAGAATTTGATGTTCGCCGTGAATGACGGCCTCGTCACCAGCAAGGCGAATGGCAACGTCCGGGCCAATCACATACCTACTCATTGCACACATCTCCCCCGTTACGCGCCCGAGGCGAACATCTCGGGGCGCTATCATGGACTCTCGTTGCGATTGTTACACAGGACTCGTCAATTGGCCAGTCTGTTGGGCGCGCGCCCGAAACCACACACACATATCAAAGGCCATGGTTGCCGCCGCTTCACGATGCCAATAGCCTGCCATCGGGCCCGCTATTGCATTAAGGATTACCAACCCATTTTTGGCGCGCTTTCCGATGAAAGCCGGTTATGATGCCACCGACCCGGTCAGTTCCGCCGTTTCATCCGCCTAACCACGTTTTGCACAATAGCCATTTCGTAGGCCAAGTCCACCCATGTTTTGCACAAAACAGCCCCAATGACTCGGCATTAGGCAAGAGACTATCCAACCCCAGATGGCATATCCTTGCCTCGAATTTGTGCGCGTGGATTGCGATCGGAATACTTACGATGGTGATATGGATGAGTTCTATTTTCGCACTGCAGATAGGGTGGCGAAAAGGAGAGCAATCGTTGGAGATTATCGCGGTGCGATGGGTACATACGCTGTAAAAGCCTGGCCCCGTGCCGTGGGGCAATGCTATGGGCATTCCCATAGCGCACAAATGCAGTCGTCCCATTGATCAATCCATGCGGTCATCCAGGTTTCGGAGTGCCGATCGGCACCTTGCCGCCTTCCTTTATATTGGACATAAGGAAGGCGGCAAGGGAAAGGTTTTTTGGCCCACAACGTTTCATTCAAAGAGTACTGGGGGAACCTGGTCCACTGCCCAAAGCTGGGCTCCCCAAGAAAAACCAGCCCCAAAAGCTACGGTCAACAGGTTTTGTCCCTGCCCAATCAAGTTCTGCATGAGCATGTCGGCCAACGCAACGGCCACTGAGGCGGACCCGGTATTGGCGTAATGGGCTACGTGAGAAAAGACACGCTCATTGGGTATGCCGGCATGATGGGCGACGGCGTCGATGATGCGCTGGTTGGCTTGATGTGGAATGACCCAGTCGATTTGACTGGTGCTGAGGTTTTTATCCTGAAGGAGCTGGACGGCCATTGATCCCATATCCTGGACGGCACGTTTGAACACCTTTTGGCCTTCCATGTGAATGGCGTGCAAATGGCCTTGGGCCACTAACTCGGTCGTAATGGGATTTCTGGTTCCGCCATAGGGTTTGCTCAAGATGTCTGCTTGGCTGCCGTCGCTTTGCGACTGGGCATGGGCAATCCGGATGCCGTTTTCGCTGGGACCGACAACTAAGGCACCGGATCCGTCGCCGAACAGCACGGCGGTCGAGCGATCGGTCCAATCCAACGACTTGGTGAGCACTTCAGTGCCAATCACCAGTACGGTGTCGCCGGCCGCCGCCATTCGGTCGGCAATTTGGAGTGTCTGTAAAAATCCGGCGCAACCGCCGGTCAAATCGATTGCAGAAGCATAGCGTGCGCCGATGGCGTCTTGCACATAGCACGCGGTAGCCGGCGACCAGGTCTCCGGAGTGTCAGTGCACACCATGACCCAGTCTACTTCTCTTGGATCCAGTGCCATGGCTTTTAAGGCTCGTTGCCCCGCAATGATGGAAAGTGACGCCGTCGTTTCATCGGGCCCAGCCACATGACGCTGCTCAATGCCGGTGCGGGCACGAATCCACTCATCGTTGGTATTTAATGTTGCGGGCAGCTCATGATTGGTCATAATGCCCGGTGGCACGTAGGCGCCCACTGATAATATGGAAGATTTCACGGTACAACCCCCTCTTGTCCCCCTTCATATATTTATTCACCAACAGCCAAATTCCTGCTGGCTGTAGTTGTGTCAGTTTATGAAAAAATTTTAGGAAAATTAGGAGGAATTTGGGTAGAGGTGTCGAATCGTCTATAGGCAACGGGAGATACCAACCAACATAGCATCCATACAATCATACACTATATCCCCGTAAAAATCCTTGCCTTTGGAGGAATTGATACGAAACGACGAATCTTCGCCCACAGAGTAGCTGCGGTTGGTTGCAGCACACTTCTCTTGACCCTGTTTTTAGGGAGCGGGGCAGAGGCCTATACCCCGACTATCAGTAGTCTTAGCGTCACCACCGAGGGAATTGCCGCACCAGGTCATATTATGATTGTTACCGGTCATGCCGTGGACTGGAACGGGACGCCCGAATATCAGTTTTGGATGGAAGATGCCACCGGGTGGCATCTGGTACAGAATTACAGTCCAAACGCTTCATGGTCTTTGACGCTGTCGCCCGGTTCTTATGCGATTGCTGTCTATGCGATGAACCCTGATGCGATTACCGCAGGATATTGGAACCAGGCGGTGGAGTCCACGGTGATCCTCAATGTGGATTCCACGGTCAGCCTTTCTGCCACCCCGTCGGCAACGGCAGGACAGAGCACGACATTTACCGCCCAGGCAGAGAATTTGATTGACCCGGTCTATCAGTTTTGGGTCGAGAACCCCAGCGGGACGTGGCAGGGCACAAATTACACGTCATCTTCTGTCTATGGGTTTACCCCCTTGGTTGCCGGCACCTATCGGGTAATTGTGTACGCCAAGGACCCGGTCGCATTGGCCAACCCCAGCGATGCCGTGTGGAGCCAGTGCGACACCGTTACGGTGGCGCCCAGCGTGCCTTCAGCAGCTGCCGTCACCACGTCATTAAGTAACGCGCTGCCGGGCTTTGCCACCCCCAATGTGGTGTTGTTGGGCGAAAAAGCCTGGCTCACCACGGTAGTGACAGACTCCAGCGGCAAGCCTTTGGCCAACGTGCCGATCGTGTTTACCGCCGTCAACGACACCAACCCCAGTGACCACGTCACCTTTTCGGATGGTTTAAGCACAACCGTGGTGACCAATCAAAATGGAGTGGCCCAGACCCCGTTAATAGTGACGAATCCCGAGGATGAGAGCAACGGGTCTTTGGCGTTTGACCCCAACGCGGTCACCACGGTGTCATATGCGGTGTCCATTCCTTCCGATTCCGCCATGACTCCGGCCGCGGGTTCTGTTCGCTTCGCGGCGCTTGAACCGCCGAGTGTTTCTGCTAACGGAGCTCTGCTGCAA